>JAYVMM010000001.1:0-9744 GCA_043758975.1 Planctomycetota bacterium
TCGATCGAGGTGGCGAGCACGCGGCGGCGGAAGGCATTCATGCGCTCGGGGCCGGTGCCCTTGAGGTCGCTGGTGAAGCGCGCGCGCGCCTCGCCCGCCGGGCTGCCCGGCGAGTCGAGGCCGGCGATCACGCCCAGCACCGCCTCCTTGAGCAGGCGGGCGTCGGCCGGGCACTCGCCCAGCCAGCGCAGTCCGGCGCGCATGTCCTCGAAGGTGGCGGCGAAGCGCGGGTCGCGGTAGCTGGTGAGGGTGAAGCTGCCGGTGGCGCCGGCGTAGGAGGCGGCGGCGCCGTAGGCGCCGCCCTGCTCGCGGATGCGCGGGTGGAGGATGCTGTTGGTCAGCAGGCGCCCGCTGACTGAAAGCGCGGCGGCGTCGCCGTGCGCGAGCGGCACGGTCGGGAAGGCGAGCGCGCAGTAGCTCACCGCGGTGGCGGTGGTGTAGGCAGTGGCGGCGCCCGGCTGCACCGGCAGCGCGCGCAACCCGGCACCCGCCGGCGCGCTCTCACTCTGCGGCAGGGCGGCCCAGGCTAGGCGCAGGGCGTCCACCAGCTCGCTGCGCGCGGCGGCATCGCCGATGAGGGCGAAGTGGCGCGTCCCGGCGGCGATGCGCGCGGCGAGCGCAGCGAGCTCCTCGCCCAGGCGCGCGAGCGCCTGCCGGCCCGCGTCGCCTTCGGCATCGATGGCTGCGGCGGTGCGCTTGAGCCACTGCAGACGGCCGAGCCCGCTGAGGCGGTGGCCGAGCGCGGCGGCGCCGCCGAAGCCGCGGGTGGCGGCACGCGCGGCGAAGGCGTTGCCCGAGCCCTGGATGCGCTCCTGCAGGCGCTGCAGCGCCTGTTCGACCAGCTCGTGCAGGCGCTCGTGCTCGTCGAAGCGCTGGCTGGTGAGGGTCTCGGCGAGCAGGCCGGAGAACTGCCCGTGCTTGGCCGCCAGGCCCTTGACTTCGCAGAACATCAGCCCGCGCACGCGCGCCAGGTCCTCGGCGTCGGCGGTCATCTCGCTCCACGCCCACAGCCCGCCGCAGCGCGAGTTGAGGGTGGCGGCGCGCTCGGCGTAGCCGGAGGCGCCCACCCCCAGGCTGCCGAAGCTGCTGGTCAGCAGGGGCATGAGGTCGAGCTCCTCGCCGGAGAGCTCGGGCAGCGGCAGGGCCACCAGCTGGTGGAGCAGGCCGTTGGTACCAGGGGTGAAGACGGTCACCGCGCCGCCGCCGTCGCGGCCCTCGGCCCAGCGCCGCTCCGCCGGCACATCGCTGAGCTCGAGATCGGGCAACACCGCGGGGTCGTCGGCACGCGCCTGGCGCGCTTGCAAGCGCTCGGCCTGGCTGATCAGCCCGGACTGGGCGGCCTGGTCGCAGCCACCAAGCTCGGCGGCGATGGCAGCGTGCTCGTGCTCCTTCAGCCGCGCGTGATAGGCGTCGTCGGGCTCGGCCCGCAGGAAGGCGCGGTGGGCGTTGTCGAGGAAGCGGCGGCGCACCTCCCCATTCAGCCAGCCTGGGCGCAGGGCGCGCTCGCGCAGGCGCACGATGGCCGGCGCCTGGTCGAGGAAGGGCAGGGGGTCGGCCCCGTGGTTCCAGGGTGAGAGCAGGCGGAAGCACAGCTCGAGCCCGTAGGGGTAGTGGTCGCCATGGATCTCGCGCCGGGCAAGCTCGAGCTGGTCGAGCGCAGCCTCGACCTCGCCCGCCGGGAAGCCGTCCTGGGCGATGCCCGCGAGGGTTCTCTGCACCAACGGCTCGAGGCGGTCGTAGTCGCTGGGTGCGATGCCGGAGAGCTCGGCGGTGAACAGGCCGGTGCGGTAGCTCGCGCCATAGCCGCTGCTGCCGATCGAACGGCCGAGCTCGCTGTTCTCCAGGGCCAGGCGCAGCGGCGCCCCGGCATGGCCGAGCAGCAGGCGGTCGAGCAGTTCTGCGGTAAGCACCTCGTCGAGGTCGCTGGTGTCGCCCCAGGCCCAGGTCAGGGCGCAGGCGCTGACATCGAGCACATCCTGCTCAGCAGCGCGCGGCACCGTGACCGCGGCGGTGGTCGGGGCGGTGAGCGCCGGCTGGGGCGCGGGCGGGCGCAACGCGCTGCCCGGGTCCTCGAGATAGGGGGCGAGGCGCTGGTGGAGCTCTCCCGCCGGCTGGTCGCCGTAGGTGACAAAGCAGGCGTTGGCCGGGCAGTAGCAGCGGCGGTGGAAGGCGACCAGGTCCGGGTGGCGCAGGCGGGGAATGTCCTCCGGCTCGCCGCCATAGTTGAAGCGGTAGCAGGTGGCGGGCAGCAGGAGCTGCGCGGTGCGCATGCTGATGAGCTCGCCGGTGCCGTCCATCGCGCCCTTCATCTCGTTGTACACCACGCCTTTACGTTCCCAGTCGCCGTCTGAGCGTTCGAGCCGGTGGCCCTCCTGGGCGAAATCCAGGGGATCGAGCAGGGGGCGGAAGACGGCGTCGAGGTAGACCCCCAGGAGGTTGTCGTAGTCCTTGGCCACCTGGCTGGCAAAGGGGTACGCCGTCATGTCCGGGAAGGTCATCGCGTTCATGAAGGTCTGCAGGCTGCGCCGCAGCATTTGGAAGAACGGATCGCGCACCGGATAGCGGCGGCTGCCGCACAGGGTGGTGTGCTCGAGGATATGCGGCAGGCCGGTGCTGTCCTCGGGCACGGTGCGGAAGGCGACTACGAAGGCGCGGTGCGCGTCCACGCAGGCGAGGTGCTGGTGCACCGCGCCACAGGCATGGGTCCAGGTCTCGACTTCGAGGTCGAGCGCCGCAATGCGCTGGCGGGAGGCGAGCACGAAGCCGGGGCTGTTCATGCCCAGAGTCTCGACAACCGTGCGCCGCCTGGCAACCCCCCCGCCGCACGTGCAACCTTCGCACCATTCCGGGGCTGCACCGGCGTGCCGCTGACCGCCCCCGCCCAGCTGGCGCCTGCGGTTGCGGGTGCCCCCATTGTGGAGTACCCTGGGACAACCTATGTCGTCGGCACCCGATCCCCGGCTGATCAACAACCGCTACCGCCTGCGGCGGGAAGTTGGTCGTGGCTCGACCGGACGTGTCTATGCCGCCTGGGACCAAGCGCTCGAGCGTGAGGTGGCGGTCAAGATCCTCGACCCCCAGGTCACCGATGACGCCGGCGAGATCATCACCCGCTTCGATCGCGAAGTGCGCTACACCGCCCGCCTGCAGCACCCGGGCATCGTCGCCGTGTATGAGTCCTGCCGCACCTACGAGAACTCGCGCTGCTACGTCATGAGCCTGGCCCGCGGCGACAGCCTTGAGGTCCACCTCGAGAAGCTGCGCGCCACCCCCGACCCCTGGCGGCAGTTTGCCCTGATCGAGCGCCTGACCCTGTTCCTCAAGCTGCTCGAGGTGATCTCCTACGCGCACAGCCAGGACATCGTCCATCGCGATCTCAAGCCGGCCAACATCATGCTCGGCGCCTATGGCGAGGTATGGGTGCTCGACTGGGGTCTGGCGCGCAGCCTGCGCGACGAGAACACCGGGCCGGGCGGCGAGCTGATCGAGAGCGCCTACGACGAGCTGTTCACCGAACTGCCGCAGCCGCGCCAGGAGGCCGCCACCGTGATGATGGCGCCGGTGGCAAAGGGCCAGCCGGCAGCCAGTCCCAAGACCAGCGCCACCACCAGCCAGGGGGCCGAGGTGGAGGTGGTCGAGCCGCGCGCCGCCACCGCGCGCACCGACGCCACCCCCGTCGGCAAAGCCCCGGACGAGAGCACGGGTGCGGATGATGTCGCGGAGGTGCGCCGCGGCCATTCGAGCACCGTGCGCCAGGGCGCCATCGCGAAGGAGCATGCGCTCAAGGATGCGCTCAAGGATGCGGCAAAGGAGGCAGCGAAGGAGGCAGCGAAGGAGGCGCTCAAAACGGGCACGCGCAAGGTCACCAGCGAGACCTATGCCGCGGTGGGGCGCTCCTCCGGTTCGCAGCGCCTGGTGCGCAGCACCCAGTTCGGCCAGGTGCTCGGCTCGCCGGCCTACATGTCGCCTGAACAGGCCAAGGGCCAGGCCGGCGCCGCCGATAAACGCGCCGACATCTATTCGCTGGGAGTGATCCTGTTCGAGCTGCTCACCCTGCACACGCCGTGCGAGATGGGTGAGAATGAAATGGTGCTGCAGTTCATCCGCCGCGTCCAGCAGGGCGACCGCAAGAAGCTCGTCGACCTGTGGAGCGATGCGCCGCAGGCGCTGCACGTCATCACCGAATGGGCGTTGGCGGTCGACCCCCAGGACCGCTACCCCGACTGCGAAGTCTTCGCCGGCGAGCTGCGCACCCTGCTGTCGCAGCTCTCGGCCTCCTTCAGCGAGGTCGAGCGCCAGCGCCTGGCCAAGGAGCGCGAGGGCGCCTGGTTACCCGCCGGCAGCTGGGACTTCGCCGCCACCCCCGGGCTGGGGCCGTTCGGCGCCGCCTCCAGCGCCATCCTCGGCGATGTCGTCGGGCAGGTCATGCACCCCGAGATGGGCGGCCTGCTCATCGGTGGCAACGGGTTGCAGATCTACCCCTTCAATGGGCCGCCGGCCGAGGACGTGCGCGTGCGCCTGGCCGTGGAGGTGGTGCGCGGCTCGGAATTCTGGCTGTTCGTGCGCGGCATCCCGCCCGGGCCGGCCTACCAGTTCCGCATCGGCGCCTACAACGGCAAATGGATGGCGATCGCGCGCGGGCAAGGCACCGACATGGAGGTGCTGTGGCCGGAATGGCTGACCATGCGCCCGCTGCGCGGCACCAACACCACCGCGCGCGACAAGAAGGACGACAAGCGGCAGGAGCTCACCATCGAGGTGGTCGGCTCGCTGCTGCGCCTGACCATCGGCGATGAGCCGCCCCTGGTGTTCCAGGACATCCTGGTGCCCACCACCGGCGCCTCGCACCAGCTCGCCATCGCCACCTGGAAGACCCAGCTGGTGGTGCGCGAGCTCGCCATCGAGCGCCGGCGCAGCCCGCTGATGGTGCCCAGCCACGCGGTCGCCAACGAGCTCCTGCGCCAGGGCCTGCATACCCTCGCGATCGACGCTTACCGGCGCTTCATGACCGAGCACGAGGAGACCGCCGAGGCCGCCGAGGCGCACTTCATGCTCTGCCTCGCCTATCAGCGCGCCGGGCTGAACGCCGCCGCCGAGGCGGAGATGCGCCAGTTCCTCTCGCGCCACCTTGACCACCCGTTGGCCCAGGACGCGATCTTCGAGCTCGCGCGCCTGCGCGCCCTCAGCGGCCCCGACGGCCTCGAACGCGCGGTGCGCGAGATCCTTTCTTACCAGGAGTCGGGCGACTACGTGCGTTCGCGCTTCTGCCTGTGGCTGCTGCCCCAGCTCGAGGACGCGGCGCGCTACGATGGGCTTTCGCCGACCTTGGAGCGCGCGCTTGAGCTGATCAAGCAGCTGATCCGCGGCTCGCCCGATGAGCAGGTCATCCTCGGCTCCTACGCCCTGACCATCAGCATGCGCCTGTGCCTTTACCTCGGCCAACTCCACGACCGCGGCGACAACGCCCACATCGCCTCCTTCCGCGCCGCGGTGCAGCGCTGCCGCGCGCTCGGCTTCAAGCTCTCGCTGCGCGATCCGCGCACCCACGCCGACGACCTCGCGCTCGCCCGCCATCTCATGAAGGTCAACGATCCCGCCGAGACCATCCTCTACATCGGGCGCGGCGAGGACGACCCCTTCGTCCTGCTCGAGTTCGTGCGCGACTTCTTCATCCTGCTCGCGCTCGGCTGCGAGGAGCAGCTGCTCGCGGCGCTGCTCGGCGAAGAACTCACCCCGGTCGAGCGCCTGCTGCGCGCCGGGCTGTGGGCGCGCAACAACAACACCGTCGCGCTGCGCGCCGACCTCGAATGGTGCTTCCGCCTCACCGACTTGGTCGAGGTCGAGCGCACCTCGCTCGTGCTGCTCTACGCCGCGCGCATGGGCTGCTACGGCCTGGGCTACCTGCCGTGGAACCTGATGGTCGACGGCCTGGACAAAATCCAGGAGGGCCTCGAGGGGCTGCCGCTGACCGCGGTGGCGGGCTGGATCGCCGAGACCCAGGGCAACCTCGACGACGCCGCGCAGATCTACCGCCTGCTGCTCAGCGAAGGCACCGGCTTCGCCACCGTGGCGCGCCAGGCGCTGGTGCGCATCGGGCGCGATGATGGCACCCCCGCAGGCGGGCACACGGTGATCGCCGAGCCGCGCCGCTGAGCGCGGGCGCGCCGCCGCCGCGGCTCTGCACGTTCGCGCCTTGACCTGGGCGCGCGCCTGCCAAGATCGCCGCCATGGTTGGCATGGATATGTCCCTGCTGCTGAATGCGCGACTTACGCAGGGGTTCCTCGCGTAGACGAGCGGACCCCCATGGCGAGCGGTCGAGCATATGCTCCCGGTCGCCGGCGTCGCCCCCCACAAGCACACCTCCAGCCGAGCGCGCGGCCTGACGCCGCGCCAGGACATCCACCATGAGCCCCACTCCGCCCGCAGCCGTCCCACCGCCCCCGCCCAGCGACCCCGTCGCGCCCACCGCCGACGACCGCGTCCTCATCTTCGACACCACCCTGCGCGACGGCGAGCAGTCGCCGGGCGCTTCGATGAACCTGACCGAGAAGCTCGAGGTCGCGCGCACCCTCGAGGCGCTGGGGGTGGACATCATCGAGGCCGGCTTCCCGATCGCCTCGCCCGACGACTTCGCCGCGGTCAAGGCCATCGCCGAGCAGGCGCAGCACGCGCGCATTTGCGGCCTCGCGCGCGCGCTCAAGGGCGACATCGAGCGCGCCGCCGAGGCGGTGCGCCCGGCGGGCGCGCGCGCGCGCATCCACATCTTCCTCGCCACCAGCGCGATCCATCGCCAGTACAAGCTCAACAAGGCCAAGGAGGAGATCGTGCGCCAGGCGCGCGACAGCGTGGCCCTGGCGCGCACCCTGGTCGATGACATCGAATTCAGCCCGGAGGACGCCTCGCGCACCGAGCCCGAGTTCCTCGCCGAGGTGGTGCAGGCGGTGATCGAAGCGGGCGCGCGCACGGTCAACATCCCCGATACCGTGGGCTACGCCTATCCCGACGATTACGCCAGCCTGATCACCTACCTCAAGGCCAAGGTCAAGGATATCGCGCGCGCGGTGATCTCGGTACACTGCCACAACGACCTCGGCCTGGCGGTGGCCAACTCGCTGGCGGCGGTGCGCGCGGGCGCGCGCCAGGTCGAGTGCACCATCAACGGCATCGGCGAGCGCGCCGGCAACTGCTCGCTCGAGGAGGTGGTGATGGCGATGCGCGTGCGCAAGGACATGTTCCCGCGCGTTCTCACCGGCATCAACTCCGCCAACCTCTACGGCGCCTCGCGCCTGGTGCAGTCGATCACCGGGCTGACCGTGCAGCGCAACAAGGCCATCGTCGGCGACAACGCGTTCGCGCACGAGAGCGGCATCCACCAGCACGGCATGCTCAAGAATGCCGCCTGCTACGAGATCATGACCCCGCTCTCGGTGGGCGTGCCCGACACCAACATGGTGCTGGGCAAGCACTCCGGGCGCGCCGCCCTGGCCAACCGCCTGGGCAAGCTCGGGGTTGCGGTCGGTGAGGAAGACCTCGGCAAGGTGTTCGAGGCATTCAAGCATCTCGCCGATCGCAAGAAGGAGATCTACGACGGCGATCTCATCGCCCTGGTCGAGGTGGTAGTGCGCGGCGCGACGCGCAGCCTGTGGCAGCTCGACGTGCTCAACAGCTCGTCGGCCTCGGGCGAGGGGGCGGGCAGCGCGGCGATGGCCACCGCCACCGTGCGCCTGGTGCGCGAAGGCGCCGTGCACACCGATGCCGCCACCGGCGACGGACCGGTCGACGCCGCGATCTGCGCGATCAACCGCATCACCGCCATGGCCGGCATCGTCGAGGATTACCGCCTGCGCTCGGTGACCAAGGGCGGTGACGCCCTCGGCGAGGTCTCCATCCGCGTGCGCCTGCGCAAGGCCGGCGAAGCCGGCGAGGGCACCGTGGTCGGCGGCAAGGGCCTGAGCACCGACATCGTCCACGCCAGCGCGCTCGCCTACCTCGACGCGGTCAACCGCGTGGGCGGACTGATCGGCAAGCTCGACTATCGTACCGCCACCGGGTGAGGCCGGTCCGGGTGCGCGCCGCCGGGCGCGCGCCCGGGCGCTGGCCACTAGCCAGACGCCGGCCACCGCTATCCTCTCAGCCACCAGGGGAGTCCCCATGCCCAAGCAGCTCGCAGGCGATCTTCTCGGCAATGGCAAGCGCTTCGCCATTGCCGCCACCCGCTTCAACGGCGCCATCGTCGAGCAGCTGGTCGCCGGCGCGCTCGACGGCCTGCTCCGCCATGGGGTCAAGGATCAGGACATCACCGTGGTGCGCCTGCCGGGGGCGTGGGAGCTGCCGCTGGTGGTCAAGCGGTTGGCCGAGTCGCGCGCCTACGACGCGGTGCTCGCACTCGGCTGCGTCATCCGCGGCGAGACCCCGCATTTCGACTATGTCGCCGGCGAGGCGGCCAAAGGCCTGGCGGCCGTCGCGCTCAATACCGGGGTGCCGGTAGCCTTCGGGCTGCTCACCACCGACACCACCGAGCAGGCGGCGGCGCGCGCCGGGCTGAAGGCTGGCAACAAGGGCGTCGATGCCGCGCTGGCGGCGCTCGAGCTGGTCAACCTGCTGCCCGGCATCGCGCGCGCGCCGTGAGCGCTGTGCGCCGCAGCGGCAAGGCCAGCGCGCGCAGCCAGGGGCGCGAGCTGGCGCTCCAGCTGCTCTACAGCTTCGAGCAGAACAAGTACGTGGACGACGGCCAGCTGCTGCCGCTCGAGGAGGCGGAGGCGGTCGAACAGGACGCCACCGCCTTCGCCCACGAACTGTTCCAGGGCTTCATCGCCCAGCGCGGCCCAGTCGATACCGCGGTCGACCAGCGCCTGGAGAACTGGACCATTCAGCGCCTGGCGGTACTCGATCGCGCGCTGTTGCGCCTGGGCGCCTTTGAACTGCTGTTCTGCGTCGACACCCCGCCCAAGGTGGCGATCAACGAGTACATCGAGCTGGCCAAGCGCTACGGCAGCGAGGCCAAGACCGCCAAGCTGGTCAATGGCGTGCTGGACAAGATCGCGCGCGAGCACCGCCCGTCCGAGGTCGCCCGCCGCGCACCGCCGCCGACCGCCGCGCCGGCCTGAGCGCCGGCGCCGCTGTGCGGAACCTGCGCTGGGGCTTGCGTGGGCGCCTGCTTGAGGGGCGCGCCCGGCTCCTAGATTCGGCGCATGGCCGCCTTCACCGACAGCGACCGGCGTTGGATGGGCCGCGCCCTGCGCCTGGCCACCCTCAGCCTCGGGCGCACCTGGCCCAATCCCGGGGTGGGTGCGGTCGTGGCGCGCGGGAACGCCCTGCTCGGGCAGGGCCGCCATGCGGTCTACGGCCAGGCCCACGCCGAGGTCAACGCCCTGGCCCACTGCCGGGCCCAAGGCCACGATCCCGCCGGGGCGACCATCTTCACCACCCTCGCGCCCTGCACCCGCCAGGGCCGCCAGCCGCCCTGCGTCACAGCCCTGGTCGCCGCGCGCGTCGCGCGCGTGGTGGCGGCGGTCGCCGACCCCAGCCAGGACGAGGCCGCCGGGCTGCTCGCCGCTGCCGGCATCGCCTACCAGCTCGGCTGCTGCGCGGAGGAGGCCGGGCACCTCCACGCCGGCTTCCTCACCCGCATCCAGCTCGCCCGCCCGCGCCTGACCGGCAAGTGGGCAATGACCCTCGACGGCTGCATCGCCACCGCATCCCGCGACAGCACTTGGATCTCCAGCGTCCCGGCGCTGGCCTTC
>JAYVMM010000002.1:0-4406 GCA_043758975.1 Planctomycetota bacterium
CTCGCCCTTATCTCGGCCATCGATGTCCTGATCGCCACGGCGATCCAGGGCAGCGGCTGTCCGAAGTGTGGGGCGGCGTTGCATGCCAGCCACTACCAGCGCAAGCCACGGGGGCTTCCCGAGCCACTGGAGAGCGCCATGTCCACGCGGCTAAGCTGGAGCTGCAGCCGTGATGGCTGCCGCCATCGTGTAACGCCACCATCTCTGCGATTTCTTGGTCGTTTGGTGTATTCCGCCCCCGCGGTTATGGCGGTGCTCAGTACCGATGCATCCTCCCCGGATGAATCCAGGTTGCGGAAGATATTCGCATGCAGTCAGCGCAGCGTGACCAGGTGGCGGTCGGCGTTCGTAGGGCTGTGGTCGACCCCCACGGGACGCACCGTATCAGGCTGTCTGGGCCTGGATGAAGAACAGCGCCAGCAGCCGCGACAGGTGCTTTCGCGCTGGGGTTATCGCTGGCCGTATGTCGGCGTCATGTGGCTGCTGTTGATCCACCCGTTGACCGGGGGGACGGGATGGGAAACAGACGGGCAACTACACGGGCCGATGGACCCGCAGAACATGCATTTTGCTCCGGAGCTGCGCGCCCTGCAGGATCTGCCCGACGCCCGCTGACCAGCCTCCTATGGCTGGCGGATCATGGCGGGGAAGGCAGGTACGGATGTCCCCATCCCAGGAACTCCCGCCAAGTCAGCGGTGGGCACGGCTGCGATTCGCGATCGTTGCAGGATTGCTCGCCCAACCACGGGAAGCCGGTGAACTCAGAGCTTCCCTGATCACGCTTGCCGAGCAGCTCTGGGTTCATCCCATGACTGGACACCCGGTGCGTTTCTCGTTGGGAAGCATCCGGCGCTGGTACTATGCGGCCCGATCGCACCAGCAGCCGACCACCGTACTGGCCCGCACGCTCCGGTCGGATGCGGGTGCGTCGCGCCTGATCAATGAGGAGATGGCGCAGCTGTTGGAGTCGGCCTACCGGAATTACCGGCGCTGGTCCTACGATCTGCACTATACCAATCTGATCAAAGGCCTATCGCCGGAGGCGGCGAAGCGACCGCCCAGCTACTCTACCGTGCGGCGCTATATGCAACGGCGGGGCATGATCCCCAGTCGTCGTCTCGCCGATCGGCATGACACCCCCCAGGCACAGCGGACGCAGCAGCGCTTCGAGCGCCGCGAAGTCCGTCTGTACGAGCATGCCCACACCCATGCGCTCTGGCACACCGATGCACACCATGGATCGATTCCGCTGTCGCTCCATGGCGAGACCCAGCGCCCGATCCTGATCGCCGTGATCGATGACCACGCCCGCTATATCCTGCACGCTCAGTGGTATTGGCATGAGCAGGCACGCACGGTGGCGCATGCGCTGATGCAGGCGTTCGCCAAGCGGGGTCTACCACGCATGCTGATGAGCGACAACGGCGGAGCTTTCGTGGCTGGCGAGATCGCGCAGGGGCTGCATCGCCTGGGCATCCAGCATGAGACCACGTTGTGCTATGCACCCAACCAGAACGGGAAGATGGAAGTCTTCTGGGGTCAGGTGGAAGGGCGTCTTCTGGCGATGCTCGATCGCCAACGGGATCTCGATCTCTACCGCCTCAATGAGCTAACGCAGGCATGGATCGAGCACGAGTACCACCGCCGTCCGCACGCCAGCCTCGGTGCAACGCCCCTGGAGCGCTTTCAGGCCGCACCCCATGTCGGACGTCCCGCACCCACCGGTGCCGTATTGGCGCAGTCCTTCACGCGGCGCGAATCGCGTCGTCAACGTCGCAGCGATGGCACGATCACGGTGGGTGGCCAGCGATTCGAGCTCCCCAACCGGTATCGGCATCTCGCCAGCATCCTGGTGCGCTATGCGCATTGGGATCTCGACCAGGTGTTCATCGCCAATCCGGATACCGACACCATCCTCGAGCGTCTCGTCCCCGTGGACCCTGCTGGCAATGCGTCGGGCAACCGGCGGGAGATCGAGCCGGTGCTGACCAGGGATCCTGGGCTCCGGGGGCCGTTACCGCTGCCACCGGTGCTGCAGCAGGCCCTGGGCGTAGCCCGGGGTAGCGGTCTGCCCCCAGCCTTCATTCCGCTCGCGGAACCGCAGGGTCCCGAGATTCCCCCGCACCCTGCCCCCGCACCCCAGGACCCCGAGGATTCCCCATGAACCCATTCGATAAGCGTTTGGCCCGCTTCGGCCTCTCCTTCCACCCGTTCGCCGCAGCCGTGGCGCCGGCTATGTGCCTGCTGACGCCGGAGATGCAGCACGTCATTTCTCGCTGTGACCAGCTGGTGGCACATGGCGGCTTTGCGCTGATCGTCGGCGAGTCGGGGACCGGGAAATCTACCCTCCTGCGCTGCCTGCATGCGCGGCTGGCAGAGCATACGGATCTCGTCGCTGGGATCCTGACCCGGCCCCAGGCATCGGTTGCGGATTTCTACCGGGAGCTGGGCTCCCTCTTCAACGTGAGTCTGGTTCCCCACAACCGCTGGGCCGGATCGGGCGTGCTCCGGGAACGCTGGCACGCGCACTGGGGCACATCGCGTCAGCGACCGGTCTTGATCGTGGATGAGGCCCAGGAAATGTATGTCCCGGTGCTCAACGAGCTGCGCCTGCTGTGCGCTGCCGAACTGGATGCGGTCAGCCTCCTGAGCGTCATCTTGGCCGGCGACGTGCGGCTGAGCGAACATCTCCAAGAGCGCGAGCTGCTTCCATTGGCCTCCCGCATCCGCGTCCAGTACCGCACCCAGGCGGCATCGATCGTTGAGCTGGAGCAGCTGCTGGATCATTTGTTGCGCCGGGCGGGCAATGCCGAGCTGGTGACGGAAGGTCTGAAGCACAGCCTGGCGGAGCATGCCTGCGGCAATCGGCGCAGCCTGATCCATCTCGCGGACCAGCTGCTGGATGCGGCACTGGCAGAGCCGGGATGCGAGCGCATCGACGAGGCCTTCTTCGCCCGAATCATGCGGCCAGCGACGGCGGCTCCGGCCCCGGCGCGTGCGCGAAAGGTCTCATGAGCGCGCTGACACCCCTGCCGGTACTGCCGGCCCATGCCATTCCGGCCACCGCGGTGGAGAACCGCTGGCTGATCCAGGATCTATGGGGGTTTGATGCCGTCGGAATCCTGGGCGGCGAGCCCAAATGCTGCAAATCTCTCGTCGCCCTGACCATTGCTGTCGCCGTGGCCTCCGGGACGAGCTGCCTTGGCGACCATCGACCCCAGCGTACGGGAACGGTGCTGCTCTTCGCTGCCGAGGATGCCCCGGCCATCGTTCGCGATCGGCTGACCTTGCTGTGCGCCGGCATGGGCATCGATCTCGCCACCATCCCCATCCAGATCATCACCGTGCCCAAGCTGCGCCTGGATGATCCCACCGACCGGCAGCGATTGGAGCTCACCGTGGCGCACTATCGGCCCGTGCTGTTGATCCTGGACCCTTTCGTGCGTCTCCATCGCGTCGATGAGAACATCGCCGGAGAGGTGGCGCCCATCCTCGATGGGCTTCGCCAGCTGCAGCGCAGCCATGGGTGCGCCGTCCTCGTAGTCCATCACGCCCGCAAGGGTGCCGGGCATATGCGGGCCGGGCAGGCACTGCGGGGTTCAAGCGAGTTCCATGCCTGGGGGGATTCGAACCTCTTCCTGCGCCGCCAGCAGTCGGTGCTCACGCTCGACATCGAACATCGAGCGGCATCGTCACCGGATCCGATCACGTTGGCCTTGGTCGCCAGTGAACGACATCTCATCATTCAGCCCACGACAGCGGATATGGCCGACGAGGACCGGGAGCCCTCTCTCGCATGCCGCGCGATGCAGGTCCTGGAGGAGGCCAGCCAGCCGTTGACACGACGCGAGATTCAGGCGCATTTGAAGGTGCGGGCTGCAACCGTCGGTAGGGTGCTGGATGAGCTACAAGCCGGTGGCCGCATCGAACACGATGCGCAAGGGTACCGGTTGTCTTCACTCTGCAGTGGTTAGCTGAGCCCCACCGACCGATCCACCGGCGACCAGGCACCGCCGCAGGCGGCAAGCGCGCGAAGCGCGCGCAGCCCTTGACGCCGAGCACGGTGGTCAGGCTCGGCGGGGGCGAAGGGGCCGGCTGACTCCCGTTCTCGCTCTCTGCATTGGTCCCTTCGCCCGCGGCGATCCGGACCGCCGCGCGCAAGGAGTCAAGGGTGCCGACCGTGCGCGGGAGCAGCGTTTCCCGTTTCCCGTTCCCGTTTTACCCCCAGTTGTGCCGGGAAACGCCTATGGGAAACGCTCCCACGGAGCGGCGATCTCATTTATCGTGCAAACGGGAGTCTCAATTATCGTGATCACTCTCACACGCCCTTCGGTTTGACACCTCCGCCGAACAGCGGTGGCTTACCGACCTTGGCCACACCAGATGGGGACGCCACGCTCGTCGCG
>JAYVMM010000003.1:0-2744 GCA_043758975.1 Planctomycetota bacterium
TGAAGCACTTTGAGTTGCCCACAGCGCTCAGCCGCGCGTGCGGTGCATATTCCTTCAATCGGGCACCCATGGCATTGTCCTCATGTATTATCAGGCGTATAACTTGACCATTTTAGGGCAAGCAGCCAGGGGACCATGCCATGACCAGCTCCGTGCTCCAATGCTTGGTGTGTCTGATACTGGCGGGGGTCAAGGGTGGTCCGCCGTCAACATGTTGCTCGTTTTCGCCAATTGCTATATAGCATGCTTCAGGACCGGCTTCGATCTGCGCCATCTCGACGGCAGTGTTCCGAAGACACGCCCCGTGTTCCCCATCCGTTTAGAGAGGGTTATAAGGGTAGAATCATCGATTCCCCCGGAAGAACAAAAGATTGCTTTACATAAACTATTGACGTTAGCTGCTTTATGACTGCTCTTTCGTGGGGCACCGGCACCAGAGGTGCAGTCCACCTGTCCACCCCTATCCCGACCAGGGTGCACCTGGGCAAGACCAGGGGTTCCCGCAGCTCTGACCGACCATGAACCGACCATATCGGGATCTGACCATGAAGACCACCCGCCCTGCCCTCATCGCCCTCCTCGTCATGAGCACGAGCTGCCTGCCTGGGGAAGACGCCTCCGCCTTGCCGCCCGAGGCCCAGAAGATCGTCGACAAAGCCGAGGCGGCGATCGCCGCCGTGTCCACCGCCACCGATGCGCAAGTCGGGAAGCTCAAGGCCCAAGAGGCGAAGGATCTGCAGCGGCTCCTTGAAGCCGCGCTCAAGAAGAAGGACCAGGCGGTCGCCGACCTGATCAAGCAGCGCATCGATGCCATCGGCGCCGACGCCAGTGACAGCGGTGGGGGTGGCAAGGCAGGCGCCGCTGGGGCCCTCGGTTCGCTTGGCTTCCATCCCTCGACCGATCACCCGATCGGCTGGCGCGGCGACGGCAGTGGCCGCTACCCCGGCGCGACGCCGCCGACCAGCTGGAGCAGCAAGCGCGGCGGCGAATCCAAGAACATCATATGGACGTCCGCGCTCCCCAATGTCGGCGTCAGCATGCCGATCATCGTCGGCGATCGCATCTTCCTCACCACCGAGCCCTGCGATCTGGTCTGCCTCGACAAGAAGAGCGGGAACGTGCTGTGGATCCGCTCGAACCCCGAATTCGAGGGTATGTCCAAGGACGATCGCAAAGACAGCACGGTTTACGCCGAGAAGCTCGATCCGCTGCTTCCGCAGCTGGCCCAGGCGAATGAGGCCGCGGTGGCTGCGCTCAACAGCCAGAAGGACGCCGCCGGCGGTTCGATGGGCAAGAAGCGCGAGATCGAGAAGCAGATCAACGATCTGCAGCTCTCCATCGACAAGAAGAAATTCGAGCGCTATTGGGGGCAGGCGGTGTTCGGGTTCGCCGGTCCGACGGCGACCAGCGACGGCAAGCATGTCTGCGCGTTCTACACCACCGGGGTCGCGGCCTGCTACGACCTCAACGGCAACCGCAAATGGATCGCGCGCGGCCCTGGCGGCGGCGCCGAGCATGGCAATTTCGCCAGCCCCGTATTGGGCGCGAACCGCATGGTGGTGTGGGCCAACGAGATGCGGGCCTACGATGTGGAGACCGGCAAGGTCGCCTGGAGCAACCCCGCCAAGGGCAACAATTCCTACGGCTCCTGCTTCCGCCTCCAGCTCGGCCCTGACCTCGTGGCCGGCTTCCAGTTCGGCTGGTTCAACCGCATCAGCGACGGCAAGGCGATCTGGGGCGATGGCATTTTCGGCGATGCGGTGGCGACCCCGATCGTCGAAGGCGATACCCTCTATGCCGATGTCGGCTATCCGCGCAACGGCGAGGGCCTTGGGTTCAAGGCCTTCAAGCTCCCCGCCTCCACCGATGGCAAACCGTCTCCCGCATTCACCTTCAAGACCGATTGGGCCGCTGACGAGGTGCCGGTCGAGGACAAGAAGGCGCCGTTCAACCGGGGCTTCGTCGCCTCGCCGCTGTTCGTCGATGGCCTGATCTATCGCATGACCGAAGGCGGAGGCCTGATCGTGAACGATGCTGCCACCGGTTCAATGCTCTACCGCAAGGTGCTGCCGATGCAGCCCAAGACCGAATACTGGGGCTGGGCCGGGGCCGCCACCAGCCCGACCCTGGCGGGCAAGTACATCTACCTGATGGACAACCAGGGGACCACCATCGTCATCCAGCCCGGTCCGAAGTATAACCAGGTCGCAAGCAACGTCATCGAGGTATCCAAGAACGGCAAAGATCAGGAGCAGAATGTGTCGACTCCGGTCTTCGAAGGCACGAGGATGTACTATCGCACCCCCAGCGCTCTCTACTGCATCGGCGAAAAGTAGAGGTCGACCGTGGAGGACGACGGGCGCTGGAACGGCCATAACCGACGCGAAGAGCTCGCCAGGCGATCTCCCGTGCTGGTGTCCACCGTCATGGCGATGGCCCTGATGAGCCGCCTCCCGGGCGGCGATGCCCCTGCGCTTCCCTCGGACGCGCAGAAGATCGCTGAGAAGGCTGACCTCGCGATCACCGCTCTCAAAACCTCAACCGACGCTCAGATCGGCAAGATCAAGGCCCAGGAGGTCAAAGATCTTCAGCGACTGTGCGATGCTTCGGTCAAGAAGGGGGATCAAGCGCAAGCAGCTGCGATCAAGCAACGCATCGACAGCATCGGGAGCAGCGCGGCGGCGAGTCCAGCACCAGCGAAAGGCGAGAAGATCGATCTGGCGGGCATCGCTCCGGGATCGGCG
>JAYVMM010000004.1:0-9955 GCA_043758975.1 Planctomycetota bacterium
CGCAGGCGCGCTGTCATGCCTGAACACCTTCCAGGTGCTGTGCGCCCTGCGCCAGGGCCCATGGGGGGCGCAGAACATCAGCGCGGCAGTCGACCATGCACTCGCGCGCGACGCCGGGGCGGACAGCTGGTACCATGGTCGCGCGGTGCTGATCATAGCCAACGACCGCGCGCGCGGGCTGATGAACGGCGACCTCGGGCTGTGCTGGCGCGACGGGGACGGGCTGCGCGTGCACTTCCCGCGCGCGCAGGGCTCGTTCTCCTTCGCCCCCGCCGACCTGCCTTCTCACCAGCCGGCGTGGGCGCTGACCATCCACAAGGCGCAGGGCAGCGAATACGACGAGGTGCAGGTGGTCATGCCGCCGGAGCCCGGCCATCCCCTGGCACTGCGCGAGCTGCTCTACACCGCGATCACGCGCGCCTCGCGACGGGTGCAGCTGTGGGCGCGCGAGGAGGTGGTCGCTGCCGCCGTGCGCACGCCCGCGCGCCGGCGCAGCGGGCTGTTCGAGCTCCTCGCGGCCTCGCCGGTGGAGCCGCAACAGCCGCCACCGCCGCCGCGCTGAACCCGATCAGGGCCGGGCTCAGGTGACGATGGCGCGCACGCCCTGGCTTTCGCGGCAGCGGTCGATCTGGTTGCGCAGCTGGCGCTGCACCCCACGCGGATCGCGCACCCCGCGCAGCACCGCCACCGGCTCCACCGCATCGCTACTGACGATGACCAGCGAGCCGATGCCACCCATGCGCTCCCACAGCGACTGGCGGACCTCGACGTCCTTGATCCGCCACAGCGCGATGTCGTCGATGCTGGTGCTGATCAGGCCCTGCTTGATGGTCAGCCGGCGGGTCGAGAGCGCGTACTGGAACTGCTTCAGGCGCACATAGCCGACCAGCCATATAAGCAGCGCGAGCGCCGGCAGCGCGAGCGCGGCCACCCAGGCATATGGCACCTCGCGCCCGAAATGCTTGAGTGCGAGTGGCACCGCCGGTCCGCACAGGGCGATGAACAGGCAGACCAGGATGGTGGAGGCATTCTCGCGCTGGCTCGGGGTCGCCGACCACAGCAGGCGGTCTTCCTCCTGGCCCGCGGGCGCAGCGACCAGCGCACCGGGGTCAGCCGGCGCCCCTGCAGCCGCCGGCGCCGTGCCCGCGCGCGGCGGCGCGCCGCAGCTCGGGCAGAAGGCGGCCAGGGTGGAGACCTGCTTGCCGCATTCCCTACAGGCGACCAGCGTCATGGGCGCCGCGCGCGAAGCCGCCGCTGCCGTCCGCCCTGGAGTACCCGCTCGTTCATCGGCCCCTCCGCCTTTGTTTGGTGCGCGTTCGCTGGGGAGCATAGGTGGCGAGCGACGGCGTACCAGGCATCGCCCCTGCTGCGCGCCGCACGCCTGCTGTCGGGAGCCTGCAACATGGGCGAAGGGCGAAGGGCGCGTCGGCAACCTGTTGTGGCGCACGCTCCTCCGCGCGCGCGTGCCCTTTCCGGTATCCCCGCGCGCGCGCTCCGGGTAGCCTCCTGGGCGAGCCCACGTCCAGTCCAGAGGACCTCTCCGATGGCAACTTTATGCCCCTTGAGCCCCCTGCTCCCGCTCCTGCTGTTCGTCGCGGTCGTGCTCGCCAGCGCCGTGCGGCTCGCCGCCGCCGATGGCGCGAGCGCTCCCGGCGGCGGGCCCGCCACTCTTCCCAGCCCGTGGGGCTTCACCTCGTCGGCGGAATGGTTCGGGGAGTACCCGCGCTTCAATCCGCTGATGGCCAAGGCAGGCGCGCGCTTCCTGCGCGCCTTCCCGGAATGGTCGACGCTCGAGCCCAGAAAGGGCGAGCGCAGCTGGGGCGCCGCCGACGCCCTGGTCGCCAATGCCAGCGCCACCGGCATCGAGCTGTGCGGCGGCTTCTGGTACTTCGCCCCGTGGGCGACGCCGAAGGGCGACACCCGCTCCTGCCCGTTGAAGGACATCGGCGACTGGAGCGCCTATGTGGGCGCCACGATCGAGCGCTACAAGAAGGACATCCATGTGTGGGAGGTCTACAACGAGTTCAACGGCAGCTTCTCCACCTCCATCGACAAGCCCAAGGACTATGCCGACCTGGTGGCGGCGGCCTACGCCGCGGTCAAGCGCGCTGATCCCAGCGCACGCGTCGGCATGAGCTGCGCCAATTTCGACCTCGGCTTCTTCGACGGCGCGATCAAGGCCGGGGCGGCGGGTAAATTCGATTTCCTTTGCGTGCACCCGTACGAGAACCTCGGTAGCCTGCCGGGTGGCGGCGAGGACGGCTTCCTGAGCATGGCCGGCAGCATGCGCAAGCTGCTCGCCGACAACCACCAGCGTCCGGACATTGGCCTGTGGATCACCGAGTTCGGCCTGCAGTCGCCGGTCGCCCCGGAGCGCGCCGCCGATGCGCTGCAGGCCGAGGTCCTGGTCAAGGGCTACCTGCTCGCGCTCGCCCAGGGCTTCGAGCGGGTGTGCTGGTTCGAGGCGCGCGGTCCGTCCTATGGCCATGGCACCGACTTCGGGGTCATCCGCCAGGACTGGAGCCTGCGTCCGAGCTACCAGGCGCTGTGCACCATGATCGCGCTGCTCGGTCCCGCGCCGCTCTATCGCGGCTGGCTCGACCTCGCCCAGGGCGGCTACGGCTTCGTCTTCCAGGGCCCTGCCGGCGCGGTGCTGGCGGCGTGGTCGTCGAAGGGGCCGGCGCGCACGCTGACCTTCCCCGCCGCGGTCACCATCACCGACCTCGCCGGTGTCGCCTCCCCGCTGCCCGCCGGGCAGGCGCTCGCTCTGAGCGCGGCGCCGCTCTACGTCACCGGGGTGCCGGACGCCCTGCTCGCTCAGGCGCAGGCCAACGCCGGTAAGCCCTTCCCGTGGGGCGGCGACTACGCCACCGTGGCCGAGGTCAGCTGCCAGCTCGCCGCCACCAACCGCGAGCACGGCATCAGCCAGCTCAACCCCCAGACCACGGTGGCGGTCAACCTGCTCGACCACACCCTGCGCCGCAGCAACCGCGCTGGCGGCGGCGAAGGGATCTACGCCTACTTCCGCGTCGATCCGCTGTTCGCCTCCTTCGGCACCAGCGCGCTGGAGATCACCGTGGTCGCGCGCCGCGCCGGCGACCAGGCGGCGGGCTTGGACGTCTGCTACGAGTCGCTCAAGGGCTACCGCGCCACCGGCAAGGCCTGGCAGCTGGCGCCAGGCGAGGAGTGGCAGGAGCACCGTTGGACGGTCGACAACGCCAACTTCGTCGGCGGCTGGGGCTGGAACTTCCGCACCGACATCGGCGGCTCGCCCGGCGACGTCTACATCAAGGAGGTGCGCGTACGCAAGCTCAGCACCGCCACGGCGCCGCCAGCTGGGAAATAGCGAAGGAGCAGTCGCACCGGCCCCGGGGCAGCGTCCGCCGCTGTGGATGGGTCCGCTGCCGCGGCCCAGTCGCACCCTGCGCGAGCGGCAGGCAGCTCAACCGGCGTGCAGCACCTTGAAGGCGTGCGTCCACTCGTTGCGCAGGAAGCCCTGGATGCACCACAGCATGCACAGCGGCTCGATCGCGCGCGCCGCCTCGACCCCGCCCATGTCCGCGGTCTCCCAGCCGAACTGGTCGAGGATCCGCGTCACCGTGGCCTTGGCCGCAGCCTCGTTGCCGCAAATGAACATGGTCGGGCGCCCGGCCTGGTAGCGCGGATTGACGAACTGGGTGTTGCCGACCGAGCTGAAGGCCTTGACCAGGTGGGCGGTGGGGACCTCGCGCTGCAGGCGCTCCATCAGCGAGTCGTCGTGGGTGGTGAAGAACTGCAGCACGCCGTTGACCGGCGGCGCGTCCTTGATCGGGTTGGTGGCATCGATCACCGGCTTGCCGGCGAGATGCGCGGCGCCGGCGCCGCGCAGGGCCTCGACCGCGGCGGTGCCCTTGACCGCGAGCACCACCAGCTCGGCGAAGGCCGCCGTCTCGCGCGCACCGCCCACCGCGCCGGTCGGATTGGCGGCGCGCCACGCCGCTAATTTGGCGGCATCGCGCGTCCCCATGGTGACTTGGTGGCCGTGCTTGAGGAAGCCGGTGGCCAGGGTCTGCGCCACCACCCCTGAACCGATGACGCCGATCTTCATGACTGGTCTCCCATGGCGGCCATGCTCGCCTCCAAGCCCCGCTGTCAAGACTGCCACCGCCCCGATGTTCAACCGGCAGGCGCAGGCATGGGCCAGGCCGAGCGGCCCGCAGCGGAAGCGGTCGCTGCCGCTGCGCTAGGTCAGGTCCATCAGCTTGGTGCCGTTACCGAACGGCTTGTCCAACCGGCAGCCGGCACGAGCTAAGATGGCGGAGAGCAGGTCGCCCATGGTGCCCTTTGCGTGGATGTAGCGACCGGGGTTGAGCGTGCCGCCGCCGCGCCCGCCGACGATGGTCGGAAGATGGTTGGCGGTATTGTGGCTCCAGTCGGCCATGCCCGAGCCGAACATCACGATGCTGTTGTCGAGCAGGGTGCCGTAGCCGTCGTTCAGGCTGCGCATCTTCTGCAGGATGCGCGCGTACATGGTGACATTGAACTGGTCGATCTTGAGGTGCTTCTCCGGCTCCTTCTGGTGGGTGGCGGCGTGATGGTCGTCGGTGAAGCCGAGCTCGGGATAGGCGCAACCGTCGTAGGGGTGGGAGAAGGGCATGGTCACCACCCGCGTGAGGTCGGTCTGGAAGGCGAGGATCATCAGGTCGGCCATCAGCTGGAGGTGCTCGCTGCGCGAGATCTGGCCCGCCGGCAGCTTGACCTCGATGGGGTCGGAGAACTTGCCGCTGCGCACCTTGCCCTTGGCCGCGTGCTCGAGCGCCTCCTCGGCCTGCTGACGCTCGATCATCACCACCCGCTTCTCGAGCGCGCGCACGCCGTCCAGGTATTCGTCGAGGGTGTGGTTGTCGGCATCGCTGACATGGCGGCGCAGGCTGGCGCTGTTCTCCATCACCTGGTCGAGCATGCTCTGGTCGAGCGACGGCCCCTCCTCGCCGCCGCCCCCGCCCCCGCCAGCGCCGCCGGCGAAGGCGCTGGTGTCGGCGAGTCCACCGGTGCGCTTCTTCACCGTCGAGTGGCGGGTCGAGAACAGGCGGTTGAACACCGAGCGTGGATTGTTGTCGGATGGCAGCGGCTGGGTCGCCGCGCGGTAGGAGATGGTGTTGAGGTAGCCCGCCGACAATCCGGCTTCGGAGGTGCCGCTGAGGTTGCAGGGCGAGACCCCGAGCTCGAGCGAGGGCAGGCTGGTGTAGGCGCCGAGCTGGAGCGCGGCGACCTGGTCGGCGGAGATGCTGAGGTTGACCGTCGCGCGGCGCTCCTTGTCCTGCGCCACCCCGGCAGCGGTGAGCCAGCTCGAGGCCTCGACCACGTGGCCGGGCTCGCGGTCGTCGGGGCGCGGATTGTTGAGGTCGCCGATGAGCAGGCAGTCGCCCACCACCGGGCGCAGGCCCTCGAGCACCGGCGAGAGCGCGCCCGCGGGGCTAAAGGCGGCGGTGTCCTTGGGCCAGAACCAGGGCTCGTTGCCGCCGCGCCCGAAGCCGTACGGGGTGTAGAAGAAGGCGAGGCGGACCGGGCGCTTCTGCCCGCCGGCCTTGGGCGGGTCGGCCCACGCCAGGCTCTCGAGGAAGGGCAGCGCGAGGGCCACGCCCAGGCCGCGCAGGCAGGTACGGCGGGAAATCGTCGGGGCGAGGTTCATCGGCATCCCCTAATGGAGCGCGCGGCGGTTGAGGAAGGGATAGCTGGAGGCGATGCGCACGATCAGGCCGTCGAGCTGGTAGCCGCCCTGCGCCACTGCGCCAGCCAACTCGTCGACCACCACCTCGTCGTAGCCAGAGAGGTGGCGGCCGAGGGCGTAGGCGAGCAGGCGCGCGCACAGCATGCGCACGAACTCATCCTTGCGCCCGATCAGGATGCGTTTGAGGTCCGCCGGCGAGCCGAAGCGGCGCTTGCCCGGCAGCTCGCCCTGGGCGTCGACCATGCCGCCGGTGTCGTCCTTCAGGCGCCAGCGCCCGATGGCGTCGAAGTTCTCCAGCCCGAAGCCGATCGGATCCATGATGCGGTGGCAGGCGGCGCAGGCGGGATCGGTGCGGTGGCGCTCGGTCTTCTGGCGCAGGGTGAGGGCGGCGTTTTCCGGCACGTCCTGCTTGTCGAGGCCGGCGACGTTGGGCGGCGGCGGCGGCGGGCTGGCGTCGAACAGGGTCTCGAGCACCCATTTTCCGCGCTTGACCGGGCTGGTGCGGTCGGAGCGCGAAGTCGCCATCAGCACCGCCGGCATCGCGATCAGGCTGCCGCGGTTGGCGTCGCTGAGCTGGACCTTCTGCATCTTGCCGCCCTTGACCCCATCGACCTCGTAGAGCTTGGCGGTGAGCGCGTTCATGTAGGCGTAGTTGCAATCGAGCATGTCAAGCACGCTGCCGCCCTCGCGCATCAGGCTCTCGAAGAAGACCATCACCTCCTCGTACATCGCCGCGCGCATCTCCTTGGTCGCCTGCGGGAAGCGCTTCTCGTCGACCACTGCGGTGGCGAGGTGGTCGATGCCCAACCAGCTGCCGGCGAAGCCCTCGCTGAGCGCGCGCGCGCGCGGATCCATCATCAGCCGCCGCACCTGCGCGGCGCGCACCTCGGGATTGCGCAGCTTGCCTTCCTTTGCCAGCTGGAGCAGCTCCTCGTCGGGCATGGTGCCCCACAGGAAGTAGGACAGCCGGGTGGCGAGCTCGTAGTCGCTGACCGCCACCGCGGAGCCGGCGCTGGCGCTGGCGCTGGCGTCATGGTCGTCGGGGGTGCGGTAGAGGAACTGCGGCGACACCAGCACGCCCTTGAGCATGAGCTTGACCGCGGCGGTGAAGTCCTCGTCCTGGGCGTCGGCGAGCGCGAATATCTTGAGCAGCCCGTCGATCTCCTCGGGGTAGGGCGGGCGGCGGAAAGCGCGATAGGCGAAGGGCGTGACGATGGCCTTGGCGGCATCGCTCTTGGCGAGGTCCTTGCCCGGTGCGGCGATGAACAGCCGGCGCTGGGCGTCGCTCGGCGATTTGGCCGGCGGGCCACTGATGTCGATGGCGTCGATGATGAGCGCGCGCACCGCTGCATCGCTTCCGGGCTTGGCCGCATCGCTGGGCTTGGCCTGCCCGGCAGCTGGCGGCTTGGCCTTGGCTGGGGAATCGTTCTTGGCGGGCGCGGCGTCGGCGAGCTGGGGATTCATGAACACCAGCGCGAAGCGCGTGCGCCCGGCGACCAGCTGGGTGGTGCAGCTGTAGACCGCGGGGTACTTCGGGCGCGCCACGATGCGCAGCTCGGCGACCACGCGGTTGTCGAAGCGGATGCCGAGGCGCACCGGGTCGGTGCCCGCCTGTTCGGCGGCGGCGCGCACGTGAATGGTGTAATTGCCCTCGCTCGGGACGTCGACCAGGGTCGACACCTCACCCGCACCGATGAAGCGCCGCTCCTTGGCGTCAGGGACGCCGGCCTCGGCGACCCCGGATTTTATCGCATCGAGCTGTCCGGCGCTGTAGTGGCGGTTCATTTGTTCGGGCATGATCAGGCGGTCGAGGATGTCATCGGCGGCGAGCAGGTACTTCTCCATCAGCAGGGGCGAGATCGAGTTGTCGAAACCCTCGCCCGGGCTGTCGATCGGCAGCTCGGCGCCGATCCCGAGGTCGACGCCGAAGAGGTCGCGCACGGTGCGCTCGTATTCCCCGCGCGACAGCCTGCGGATCACCGTCGCACCGGGGTCGGGGTTCTGCAGGCGGCGCAGGCCGCGCAGCCAGCCTGCCATGGTCTGGCGCTCCTCGTCGCTGAGCTGCGGCTCCTTCTCGGGCGGCATCTCCTGGGCGGTGATCTGGCTGAGGGCCTTCTCCCACAGCTCGCGCGCGGCGAGCGCCTCGCGCCCATTACGGTAGTTGCTGAAGTCGACATCGCCCTTGTGCTTGTCGGCGCCATGGCACTTGCCGCAGTGGCTCTCGAGCAGCGGACGGATCGCATGCTCATAGGTGCTGCGCACCTGCTGTTCTGGGCTCTGCTCGGTGGCGGGGAGCGCCTGCATTAATCCGGCCAGCAGCAGGCCACCCAGGAGCAGCGCCGGGGTCATGGACAGCGGTCGCGGCAGCGAGGCGGCGGCCTCCGCGCGGGCATCCCGGCTGATCCATGGTCCCGATATAAACATATCAAAACGGTATGTTTTTTTGCAGGGGGACATGTCGGTCTATTTGCTCGGGTACGTCTGAGTTCTGCCGACCGCTCAGACACCGAGACGTCACTGGGGCCCAATCTCAATCTTGTGTTATTATGTAAGTATAATGATTATAGGTATTTCTACGTTTTCATGGACTTGATTCTGCGACCGCTTGCCGGTGTCTTGGCGGGCGGTGGGACAGCGGTCTGCCACCTGCCACCCGCAACGGCTGCGCTAGGCGTCCGCCCCCTGGGCGCGGAATCGGTGATGCGCCAGGGAGGACCAGACTATCTTCGACGCCCATGCCCAAGACCCCCAGCGGTCGGCGACCCTCCGGGAAGGCGGCCGAGGTCATCAGCATCCTCGAGCGGCGCATCCATGGCGGCGACTACCTGGTCGCGCCGCTGCCGGCGGGGCGCGCCCTCGCCGCCGAGCTCGGCGTCAGCTACGTCACCGCGCGCAAGGCGCTGCAGGCCATGCTCGAGCGCGGCCTGCTCGAGCGCAGCGCCACCGGGCGGCTGATGCTCGCCGGTAAGGGCGGCTCTACGCGCATCGCCCAGATCGCCTTCCTCGCCCCCGCCTTCCCGTCGCTCGATGTGATGCGCTGGCGGCTCGCCATCGACCGCATCATCTCGGCCGCGCACTGCGCGGTGAAGAGCCACTTCTTCGACCACTGGGACGATCCGGTGGTGCTCGATGTCATCGAGCGCGGCGATGGCGCCTTCCTCTATCCCAGCTCCGAGAAGCTCTCGCGCACGCTCGAGCGGCGCATCCGCGAGCACGCCAACCGCGTGGTGGTGGTCGACCAGGACTGGAGCGAGTACGGCCTGCCGTCGCTGTGCCTGTCGCCGCCGCGCTTCGTGCAGGCGCTGCTCGACCACTGCGCCGCGCGTGGCCACCGGCGCATCGCCTGCCTCAACACCCATCCGCACGATCACGCCATCGATGCGCGCATCACCCAGTATCGCCTGTGGGCCGCCGCCCACGGCATGACCGAGGAGCTCATCGACGAGCCGGTGCGCCCGGGCGAGGACGCCGCGCCGCGCGCGCGCGAGGTGATGGCGCGCGTCCTGCGCGAGGGGCGGCTGGCGAGCAGTGCGCTGTTCACCACCACCGGATCCAACGCGGTGGGGGCGATGCGCGCGCTGCACGCCGCCGGCATCGCTCCCGGGCGTGACTTCGCGGTATGCACGCTCAACGACGACGGCCTGGGCGACATGCTCATCCCCTCGCTCACCGCCCAGGCGGTGGTCGACCCCACCCCCTACCTGGCCATCGCCCTCGACTGGATCCTCCACCCCGAGCGCCCGTGGCAGGGCCCCTTGCTGGTGCAGCCCGAGCGCTGCCAGGTCGCGGCGCGCGAGTCGACGGGTGCGACCTAGCCACGCGCAACCTTTCGCGACCGCCAGCTGACGAGGTGACCGGGGTGCGTGTTCGCGACTGCCCCAGTCGATCTGGGGGATAATCTGTGCGTGCGTCGTAATATGCTGCATTAATTGCATTTGCGCATTATCGTTGTTATTAGTCATTCGTTTGAATAATTTTCAGCCATGATAGCCGCCGCCTCCCAGCCTCGCCGCGGTGAGGCCACCCGCTCCGCCCTGCTGCGTGCCGCCCTTGTGGTCTTCGCGCGCGATGGCTTCCACGCCGCCAGCACCAGGACCATCGCCCAGGACGCCAAGGCCAACCAGGCGATGATCGGCTACCATTTCCGCAGCAAGGAAGGGCTCTACCTGGCGGTGTTCGCCGACATCGTCGCCACCATCCAGACCCGCCTCGGCCCCCTGCTCGATGGCATCCGCGCGGCGCTCG
>JAYVMM010000005.1:0-6097 GCA_043758975.1 Planctomycetota bacterium
CGCTCCTGGGCCTCGTGCAGGGGGTAGCGGGTGAACACCCCGGTGGCGACCAGGTTGGCCTGGGCGGGGTCGCCGGCAGCCTTGGCCAGGTCGATGACCACCCAGCCGAGCAGGTTGGCCGCGCGCTGGAGCAGCTCGCGGCGCTCGACCGCCTGGGCGCGCAGGCGCTCGTCCACCGGCAGGGGCGGCAGCGCGAGTACCAGCTGGGGCTTCACTTGGAGGTGCTCCAGGCGCGAGCGCACCAGGCCGAGCACGCGCTCCTCCTCCGCCGACCAGGCGCCGCCGAACAGCACCTGGTTGCCCGGGCTCCATACGATGGTGCGCGGCACCGCCTTGGGGTCGCCAGGCAGCTTGGCCAGCGCCACCAGCACCGCGTGCTGGGGGTAGCGCTCATCGAGCGCGGGGTGGGGCTCGGCGTCCAGCCCGCTCCACAGCTCGGCGCCCATCGCTTCGAGCGGGTCGCCGACCAGCCAGGCGCGCCCGGCGGGGCGGTCGGCGGTGCCGCCGAACAGCGGCCACAGGCGCTCCTCGCGCAGGTCGCGGCGGCGGTCGAGCAGCACCACCGGGGTGCCGGCAGCGTCGACCGGGAAGCCGTTGCGCAGCTCGGCCAACGGCCAAGCCTCGCGCGCGTCCGCCAGCACCACCGCGAGCGGGAACTGCTTGCCGTCGAGCACCACGGTGGCGGCGTGGCGCCCGGCGGCGAGCGGCAGCGGGAGCAGGCCGCTGATGCTGTCGGCGCCGCTGGGCAGGACGAAGGGCAGCGGCTTCTCGCCGTTCCAGCCGATGGTCCCGGCGGTGCCCGCGGTCTTGACCGGGAGCGAGAAGGCGAGATTGCGGCCTTCGTCGGGATAGGCGATCGCCGGCCAATGGGTGAAGGCGGGGTCGGGCCAAATGCGCAGACCGGGCGCGGTCGACGGGCTGGGCGGGATGGCGGGGTTGGCCGGCGGGGGCGGCGTCGCTCCCGGTGCGCCCGGTGCGGCGGTCGCGGCTGATGCAGGGGCTGCCGGGGCCGTCGGCGTGGCAGGCGCCTCGCCGGCAGTCAGCGTGGTGCCCAGGCCGCCGGCGAGCGCAGAAGCGGCCAGGCATCCGCCCAGCAGCCAGCCCATGGTCGTGCTTCCCTTCATCCTGGTCCTCGTGCTGCGAGCCTAACAGGCCGCCGGCGCGCAACCAGGGTGCTTGCCGGCCGCACCCATCGTTCTACCGTCCTAGGCCGATGCCGTTGCCCCGCCGCCCCTTGCCCCGAAGCCGCACCCGATGAGCGATTCTGGCCACGTCAGCCGCAGCGCCTTTTCCCGCATCCCGTCCACCGTCGAGCTGCCGGCGCTCGAGCTGCGCGTGCTCGAGTTGTGGCGCCGTCTCGACGCCTTCCACGAGTCCGAGCGCCGCCGTGCGGCCCAGGGCGGGGCGGAGTTCGTGTTCTACGACGGCCCCCCCTTCGCCACCGGCACCCCGCACTACGGCCACCTCCTCGCCGGCACCATCAAGGACATCGTGCCGCGCTACTGGTCGATGCGCGGGCGCCGGGTCGAGCGCCGCTTCGGCTGGGACTGCCACGGGCTGCCGATCGAGAACCTCGCCCAGCAGGCGCTCGGCTGGAAGGGAGCGGCGGAGATCCGCGCCCGCGGGGTGGACGTCTTCAACGAGCAGTGCCGCGCCATGGTGCTGACCTACGTCGACGAATGGCGCCGCATCGTCACCCGCATGGGCCGCTGGGTCGACTTCGAGCGCGACTACAAGACCATGGACCGCGACTACATGGAGTCGGTGTGGTGGGTGTTCAAGCGCCTGTGGGAGAGCCGCGACGCCCAGGGGCGGGGGCGCATCTACAAGGCGCACCGCATCATGCCCTACGACCCGGTGCTGAGCACGCCGCTGTCGAACTTCGAGGCCGGCGCCAACTACAAGGACGTCCAAGACCCCGCCATCACCATCCGCCTGCGCCTCGTCGACGACGAGCGCTTCGGCGCACCGACCTGGATGCTGGCCTGGACCACCACGCCGTGGACGCTGCCGGAGAATCTCGCGCTGTGCGTCGGGGCGGAGATCACCTACGCCCTGGTGCGCGCGCGCCAGGACGGCTGCCAGTACGTGCTGGCGGAGGCGCGCCTGCAGGCGCACTTCGCCGCCGCGGGAGACTATGAGCTGCTCCGCCGTCTGCCCGGCGCCGAGCTCAATGGCCTGGTCTACCAGCCGCTGCTGCCCTACTACGCCGGCCACCCCGGCGCCTTCCGCGTGCTCACCGACGGCTTCGTCGCCACCGGCGACGGTACCGGGGTGGTGCACCTCGCACCCGCCTATGGCGAGGACGACTACCGGGTGTGCCGCGCCGCCGGCATCGACCTGGTCGACCCGCTCGACGAGGAGTGCCGCTTCACCGCCGCCATCCCGGAGTATACCGGGCAGTTCTGCAAGGACGCCGACAAACTGATCATCCGCCGCCTCAAGGAGGAGGGCTCCTTGGTGCGCCAGGCGACCATCGTGCACAGCTACCCCTACGGCGAGCGCAGCGAGGCGCCGCTGATCTACCGCGCCATCGACGCCTGGTACGTGCGCGTCGAGGACCTCAGAGAGCGCCTGCTCGCCAACAATGAGCGCATCCGCTGGGTGCCCGAGGCGGTCGGCAATGCGCGCTTCGGCAACTGGCTGCGCGAGGCGCGCGACTGGAACATCTCGCGCAACCGCTTCTGGGGCTCGTGCCTGCCGGTGTGGGTCAACGTCGCGGATCCCCAGGACATGATCTGCTACGGTTCGGTGGCCGAGCTCGAGCGCGACTGCGGCGCCACAGTAGCCGACCTGCACAAGCACCACCTCGACCAGCTGGTGGTCACGCGCGGGGGCAAGACCTACCGCCGCACCAGCGAGGTGCTCGACTGCTGGTTCGAGTCCGGCGCCATGCCCTACGCCAGCCGGCACTGGCTGGGTGGGGAGAGCGGCAGCGCGCCGCCATTGGGCTTCCCGGCCCAATTCATCGCCGAAGGCCTGGATCAGACGCGCGGCTGGTTCTACACCCTGCTGGTGCTCTCGACCGCGCTCTTCGACCGCCCGGCCTACGAGAACGGGGTGGTCAACGGCTTGGTGCTGGCCGAGGACGGCCAGAAGATGTCGAAGTCGAAGAAGAACTACCCCGATCCAACCCTGATCATCGACCAGGTCGGCGCCGACGCCCTGCGCGCCTACCTCATCGACTCACCGGTGGTGCGCGGCGAGCCGCTGCGCTTCAGCGAGAACGGCCTGCGCGAGATCGTGCGTACGGTGGTTTTGCCGTACTGGAATGCGCTCTCCTTCTTCACCACCTATGCCGCGGTCGACGGCTACCACCCGGGCGACGCCGTCGGCTGGCCGGCGCGTGCACCGCGCGCGCGCGCGGAGATCGACCGCTGGATCATCTCGGCGCTGCAATCGCTGGTGCGCGACGTCAACCGCGAGATGGAAGCCTACCGCCTCTACAACGTGGTGCCGCGCCTGGTCGGCTTCATCGACGACCTCACCGGCTGGTACATCCGCCGCTCGCGCCCGCGCTTCTGGCAGAATCCCGATCGTGGCGACCAGGCCGACGCCTACGCCACCCTCTACCTCGTGCTCACCACCTTCGCCAAGGTGTTAGCGCCCTTCATGCCCTTCATCACCGAGGAGGTGCACCAGCAGCTGGTGCGCACGGTCGACCCGTCGGCGCCGGCTTCGGTGCACTGGTGCGACTACCCGCAGGCGGAGGCTGGGCTCATCGACACCGCGCTCGAGGAGCGCATGACGGTGGCGCGCCGGGTGGTGTCGCTCGCGCTCAAGCTGCGCAACGACCAGCGCCTGCGCGTGCGCCAGCCGCTGCGCGGCCTCACCGTGGTCAGCCGCGATGCGGCGGTGCGCACCGCGGTCGCCGCCTCGCGCGCGCTGATAGCCGATGAGCTCAACGTCAAGGCGGTCGGCGAAAGCGCCGACGAGGGCGCCTTCGCCGAGATCGCGGTCAAGCCCAACTTCGCCGAGCTGCGCAAGCGTTGCGCGCCGAAGCTCAAGGAGATCGGCGCCGCGCTCTCCGCCTGGAGCCACTTGGAGGTCGCGCGCCTGGAGGCGGGCGAGCGCATCGCCTGCGCCGGCGAAGCCATCGCGCTCGCCGACGTGCTGCTGCAGCGCAGCGCGCGCGCGGGAGCGGTGGTGGCCAGCGACGGCGTGCTCACCGTCGCCCTCGACACCGTGCTCGACGACGCGCTGCGCGCCGAGGGCCTGGCGCGCGAGTTCGTCAGCGTGCTGCAGCAGGCGCGCAAGGCCGCCGGGCTGGAGGTCAGCGACCGCATCAACGTGGTGTGGAGCGCCGGCGGCGACGCCGTGCTCTATGGGGTGCTCAATCAGGCCGCGCACCGCGACTATATCGCCGGCGAGGTGCTGGCGATCAGCCTGATGGCGCAGGAAGCAAGCGAAGGGCTGACCGCGGCCGACCTCAACGGCCACCAGGTATGGTACCGGCTGGACATGTCCGGGAAAGCCTAGGCCTGCGCCACGGCGCCATGGGCCGCGACGGCGCCTGCTCATTTGGCGCTGCGCCCTGCTGTTCGACTTCCGCCCTCGCCGAGGACGGCGAACGGTGGCCGTTCGCCGTTCGTCTATCCAGATCCATGCTCGGTGCACTTCGCTACCGCGATGATGAGCATATTCACCGCTTGCCGAACGAGCGCGGCCTGGTGCTGGTCGATCCGAACCGCTGCCTGGAGGGGCTGCGGAACGACGAGCTGCCGCTCCCGCCCTCGCCGCTCCCGGAGGAACGGGTGGCGGCGCTATTTGCACTGCTGCCCAGGAGCCATGCGACCCAGCTGCGCGACCGTCTCCAGGAGCCCTGCTATGGAGATGGGCATTGGCAATTTGACGTAAAACGATATCTTGCCTACGCTTACCTTCCACGCTGCTTGCGGAAAGATTCGGATCGATGATGAACGACACTACTTTGGAGGGATTGCTAGCCACGATCGAATCCGACCGAGCCGAGCGTAAGGAATCGGCAGGCGATATGGAGAAGATCCGACAGGCTGTTTGTGCATTTGCCAATGATATGGCAAATCATGCGCAGCCTGGGGTCGTTTTTGTCGGGGCGAAGGACAATGGACAGCCGAGCCATCTTCAAATAACAGATTTGTTGTTACGGAACTTGGCCTCCATGAGAGATGACGGGAACATTCTCCCGATCCCGTCACTCATAGTAGAACGAAGAATCCTCTGCGGTTCCCCTATGGCCATTGTCATTGTACAACCCAGCGATTCTCCGCCGGTTCGGTACAAAGGCCAGACTTGGATCCGAGTCGGACCTCGTCGAGCAATCGCATCTTCTCAGGAGGAGAGGCAGTTAGGCGAAAAGCGCCGTTATAAAGATATGCCTTTCGATATTAGACCACTGAATGATGTCGAATTAGCAGCATTAGACCAGGCGACCTTCAGAAGTGTTTACTTAGTGAATGCGATCGATGCCGAAATTCTTCGTCAAAATCATCGATCGCTGGAGCATCAGCTAGTCTCATTGAGATTTGCACATCCTGGTCCCCCGATTAGTCCTACTAATTTAGGCATACTCGTCTGCGCCGGGGATCCGACGCAATACCTTCCGGGCGCCTATATTCAGTTTTGTCGATTTGATGGCAGTGAAATAACAGACCCCATAAAATCGCAAAAGGAACTCCGCGGTCCAATATACACCCTGATGAATCTGCTCGATGAATTGCTGAAAATAAATATATCAACTCAAGCAGATATTACTTCCGCATCAATCGAGAAGAGGGAGGCCGATTATCCTATTGTTGCCCTGCAGCAGCTAGTCAGAAATTCAGTTATGCATCGAACATATGAAGGAACGAACTCTCCCATTCGAATCTATTGGTTTAATGATCGTGTGGAAATTCATAATCCGGGCGGCCCCTATGGCATGGTAAATAAGCGGAATTTTGGCACGCCAGGCGCCACAGATTATAGAAATCCACATCTTGCAGAAGCAATGAAGACACTCGGATATGTACAGCGCTTCGGGGTAGGGATCGAATTGGCAAGAAAGCAGCTCCATATGAATGGCAACCCACCGCCAAATTTTCAGGTTGAAGACGGATTCATTGCCGTTGTTGTGCTG
>JAYVMM010000006.1:0-7504 GCA_043758975.1 Planctomycetota bacterium
CGTCGCGGTCCTCGAAGGGGCGGAAGCGCTGGCGCAGGGTGAAGCCCTGGTCGCCGCGGAAGAAGTAGGCGAGCATGCCCTGCTGGTTGGCGACCAGCACGCTCTCGCCGCGCTCGTCCAGGCGCAGCATGGTCGCCTGTCCATTGACTTGGGCGGTGAGGTCAAAGGCGTGATCAATCGTCACTGCGCCGCCGCCGCCCAGGCCCTCCTCCTGGGCCAGGGTGGCGACCAGCACCCGCGGGGCGCCGTCATCGCCGGCCTGCAGGCCGGCGGCCATCCGCGCGCCCTCGCCGCCGGCGAAGGCGACCGCGGTGAGCGGGCGCCCATGCACGCCCAGGCTGATTGAGAATTCGCGCTTGAGCGTAGCGGTGATGGTGCGCGTGCCGAGTGTGAAGACGGCCTGGTAGGCGACCTGGCACACCGTCAGGCTGCCGTCGTCCCCGCCGATGCACAAGCGCTGGTAGCGCGGCAGGTACAGCCAGGAGCTCGGGTGCACCCCCGGCGGCAGCGGCAGCGGGAGGGAGTGCACGTCGGCGGCGGCTCCGGCGGCTCCGGTGGCTCCGGCGGCTCCGGCGGCGATGAAGGTCACGGTGCCCGTGCGGTCGAGCACAAAGGGCAGTTCGCCCCATTCGTCGATACCGAGCGCGACCAGGCCGGGGGCGGTGACCTGCGCCGGCAGCGCGATGACGCTGAGCTCGCTCACCTGCGCACTGCGGAACAGCGGCACCACCTGCGCCAGGATGAACACCAGCATGGTGAAAACCGCCAGGATCACCGCCAGTCCGCCGATCTTGATGAACCAGGTCATCGCCCGGTCGAAGAACAGCGTCGAGCGCGGCGTCTGGAAACGGGCTTCGGACGCGAGCGGAGAGACCATGGGGCTACCTGGAGGGAGGCGGGACGGCGCGCCCCGGCTGCGGGCGGGGCGCGCCACCGCCCGCAGCTCGCTTAGGACTACTTGGAGGTGCCGGTCTGGGCATTCATCGCCGAGAGGATGTCGAAGGGCAGTGGGAAGGAGCCTTCCTTGATGACCATTTGCTGGCCCTCCTTCGATTCCACGTACTTGAGGAACTCAGCGGTCAGGGTGTCGAGCGCCTGGTCGGGCTTCTTGTTGACGTAGATGTAGAGGTAGCGCGCGAGCGGGTAATGGCCATTGACCGCGTTCTCATAGGTAGGCTCGACATAGTCGGTGCCCTTGTTGGCGAGTGGCAGGGCCTTGACCCCGGAGGTCAGGTAGCCGATGCCGGAGTAGCCGATGCCGTTGAGATCGCTGGCCACGCCCTGCACCACCGCCGAGGAGCCGACCTGCTCCTTGACCGTGGCCTTGTAGTCGCCCTTGGCCAAGCTGTGCTCCTTGAAGTAGCCGTAGGTGCCGGACGCGCTGTTGCGTCCGTAGAGCGAGATCGGCCTGCCGGCCCACGTCGGCACTCCGGCGGCATCCCAGGTCTCGATGCTCTTGCCGCCGCGCTTGTAGGTGCTCGAAAAGATGCCGTCGATCTGCTCGAGCGACAGCCCGGTGATCGGGTTGTCCTTGTGCACGAACACCGCGAGGGCGTCGATGCAGACCTTGAAGGCGGTCGGCTTGTAGCCGAATTTCTTCTCGAAAGCGTCGATCTCGGACGGCTTCATCTCGCGGCTCATCGGGCCGAGCTGGGCGGTGCCTTCGATGAGCGCGGGCGGGGCGGTGGTCGAGCCCTTGCCTTCGACTTGGATGTGGACGCTGGGGTATTGGTGCTCAAAGCCCTCGACCCAGAAGGTCATCAGGTTGTTGAGGGTGTCGGAGCCGACCGAATTGAGGTTGCCAGTGACCCCGTCGACCGGCTTGTAAGATTGCAGCCGCTCATCGACCTCGACCGCCGCGGCGGTCAGCGAAGGAACGCCGGTAATCCCAAGCACCAACAGGCAAGCTGCTGATGCAAATAGATTTGGGAACATCGGTGAGAGGCTGGGCATGTACGTCTCCTGGGTGTAGGTGCCCGGAGGCTATCTCCAATTATTAAGAAACCGTGAATATCAACGGAAGATTCCCACTCTGGCGGACGCCGCGTGTGGTGCGCGGCGCGCTCAGTCCTGGGGTGCTCGTTTGCGCCCGACGAAGCAGTAGAAGGGAGTGCGCAACCCAGGCAGGTAGGGCACCGCACTCTGCGCCTCGTCCAGCAGCACCTGCTCGCAGCGCGCGCGCAGGTAGGGCAGGTGGTCGGGACTGGGATGGACGCCGTCGTGGCCGAACCAGGCCGGCCAGAAGCTGCGGGTGAAGGCGCCATGGCGGCGCAGGCCTTCGGCGGGGTGCTTGCGGCTGACGTAGAAGTCCACCACCCCGAGCACGCCGCCCGGCTTGAGCATGGCGAGGGCATTGTCGATCGCGCTGAACCAGTCCGGGATCATGGTCAGGGCGTACGACAAGTAGACGCAGTCCACCGGCGCCTCCGGCGCGTAGCTGGTGGCGTCGGCCTCGAGGCAGCGCACCGTGCTCCAGCCGTTGCGCTGGCAGCGTGCGCGCGCCTGCGCGAGCAGCGATGGGCAGAGGTCGATCACCGTGACCTGGGCGAAGGCCATAAGGCGGGTGGCGAAGAACTCGAGGTTGCGCCCGGTGCCGCCGCCCAGTTCGACCACGCTCGCCCCGGGCCCGACCGGCAGCGCCGCCACCAGCTCGCGCCGCCCGTGCAGCAAGCGCTCGCGGAAGCGGTCGTAGGCGGTGGCCTGCGGCGCATAGAAGCGCTCCAGCCGGCTGCGGTGATCGCCGCCACGCGGCTGCCCGCGCAGCAGCTGGCGCAGGATGGCGAAATCAGCGCCGATCATGGCACCGCCACGTCGGCGACGTGGAAGCTGGCGTAGGTGTGCACGCGGTCGAGCTGGTGCAGCCGCTCGGCGAGCGGGCGGTCGAAGCGTAGCGCGTCGGTGAGGCGCAAGCGCGCGGCGTCGCTGTGTGGATGCGCAACTTGAAGCTGGTCGAGGAAGCCGGGATGCACGCTGGCGCTGCGGAACAGCACGCGTGCGTTGGGGCTGGCGCGCCGCAGCAGGGCGCTCCACTCCTCGGCGAGCGCGCCCGGGTAGTAGTAGCTCATCCAGTCCATGTGGTCGAGCAGCACGAAGCGCGAGATCTTCTCGCTGCCGCTCTCGAGGAAGGCGGTCACGGTGGTGGTGTGCGGCACGATGCGCTCGGCCAGCCCACCCTTGAGGGCGAGGAAATTCTCGCGCTTGAGGTACTCTGGGCAGCAGGTCGCGGTATAGGCGCCGCGCAGGTACACCGTCCAGAAGTAGTTGGTCCAGATCGGCAGTTGGCGGAAGACGTAACGGATGCAGGCGCGGATGAAGCCGGCGATGCCGCCCTGGTGGCTGTCCTGCACCGCCCGCGCCTGCGGGTAGGGCACCCCGAGCAGGCTCATGGTCGCCCGGCGCGAGACCGCCCAATTCATGCCCGGCGTCCACAGCTGGGGCTCGAGCTGGGAATCGTAGATCTCCTGCTGCTCGGCGAGCGAGGTGGCGCTGAGCAGGCGCTCGAAGCTGTCGCGCAGCGGGCGGCGGCGCTCGACCAGCATGCTGCACACGCGCGCCACCAGGCCGGACAGTCCGCAATCGTAGAAGCTGCGCCGCCAGCCGCGCCCGGAGAACCAGTGCTGGCGCTCGTCCCAGTAGCGCTGGGCGAAGGGCGACAGCTCGCGGCGCAGGCTGTCACCGTAGATCTGCGCGAAGTCGGGCGCGCAGCCGCGCCCGAAGACGGCGAAGAAATTGTCGAAGTCGAGGCGGCGGATGCCACTGAGCTTGAGCTCGAGCAGCGCGGTCTGGCGTGGGTTGGCGTCGACCGCATGGATCACCCGCGGCGCCTCGAGCGCGTAGTCGAGGGCGTTGCAGCCGGCGCTGGTGATCACCAGCACGCTGTCTCCAGCGCCCAGGCGCATGGCCTCGCGGTCGAGGGCGGGGTCCTCCCAGCAGGTGTTGTAGAGCAGCGAGCGGGAGTAGAGCGCGTTGAAGAAACGCTGGTGGACGCGGTCCATGGCGGTGGGCTGGTGCTGCACGTCGTTCCTTGTTGGCAAGATGGGGGCTGGCTGGCCGCGCCTGCTGGCGGGCCGCTGGGGGCGGACGGCGGAAGGACTGATCAGAACAAGCGGGCGGCGAGGAAGGGCATGAGGCCGGATCCCCGGGACAGGAGCGGGACCTTGGCCGCCTCGTGGCGCAGGCGGCGTTCCATGAATGAGCGAAGATGGCGGTTGAAGGCGGGCGCGTGCTTGAGCAGCGAGGCGTGCGGGATCTCCTCGCCGTCGCTGGTATAGAGCCAGTGCACCTCGCAGGCAGGGAACACCCGGCTGGCCAGATCAGGGCGGCACAGCACGCTGGTGCCGGGCCCTTCCATGTTCAGGGTGTGACGCTCCTTGCTGCCCCACAGCATCAAGGTCGGCGCGGGTGACAGCGGGCGGCGCGCCGCCTGGCCCTCGCCGATGCCGTGCATGGCGCGCATCGATTCCACGCGCTGGAGCCCGCCCAAAGCCGGGATCGCGGCCAGGGTGCGGTCGATGCGGTCGCGGATGCGCCGCTCGTGCAGGTTGGCGATGCCGTGCGGGGTGAGCAGGGCGAGCAGCGAGCGCCAACCGCCGGCGTCGGGGACCGGGTTGACGCTGCGGCTGGCGAGAGCGCGGAAGAAGGTGCGTCCGCGCTCGAGCGCGGCCTCGGGATTGCCCTCGGCGCCGCGGTCGGCCTCGGCGAGGATGCCATCGACCAGGCGCTTGAGCAGCGGCGCGAGGTCACCGGTGCACGACAGCGGGCTGACCAGCACCAGCGCCGCGAGCGGCAGCACCTCTTTCGCCTCGCGCGCCCGGCGCAGCATTTCCAGCACCAGCCCGCCGCCGACGCTCACCCCCATCATCACCGGCAGGCGCCCGGCCTGATGGCTGGCGATGATGCTCGCGCGCAGGCTTTCGATCACCCCGTCGAGGTCGAAGCGCTCGTAGGGATAGGTGACGGTGGCGAGCGAACCGAAGGCGCGCAGGGTCTTGACCTGGCGCAGGAAGGTCTCGGGTCCATCCGGCACCAGGCCGGGGACGAGGATGAAGTGGAAGGGGCCGCTGCCCTTGGTGTGGTCGAGGCGGAGGTGCTGCATGGGGGTGGTGGGTCGGGTCATGGTGCTGGAAGCTGGCGCCACGGTCAGTTCTCCCATCGGGCGTTGCGGTCGAGGGCGTCAGCGATGCTGCGGTCGTTCCAGGCCTGCGGCACCTTGTGCTGGCCGCCGAGCTTGCCGGCGGCGGCGAGGTAGCGGTGGAAGGTCCCCGGCGGGGTCACCACCAGCTCCGGCCCGAGCAGCTGGCGACCGGCGCGGTGCGCCTCGTAGTCGAGCACGCGGTTGCGGAGATGGTGGTCGATGGTGGCGGCGAAGGTGGTGAGGTCGGAAGGCTCACGCACGAACTCGATCCACCATTCGTGCCGCCCGCTGCTGCTCGGCCCGCTCGGCAGGACCGGCGCGACGTGGTAGTGCGCGACCTCGGCGCTGGTGGCGCTGCAGGCGGCGGTCAGCGCACCATCGAGATGCACGCCCTCGACATGCTCGCCGAACACCGAGATGCGCGCCTTGATGCGCCCGGCGAAGCGCACCACCCCGGGCGCCACCCCGGTCACCACATCTCCGAGCTGGTAGCGGATCAGCCCGGCGGGGGTGGTGATGAGCACGCGGTAGAGGCGCTCCGCTTCGATTTTCCAGGGGCCGATGATCTCGCCGCCGTCCTCGGGCGCGAATTCCAGCACCACCCCGAGGTCGGTGAGCAGCTCGAGCGGCGGCGGGGCAGTTTCGCGCAGCTGCCAGGCGCGCGCGCCGATGGCGATGAAGGCCTCGCTCGCCGGATAGACCTCGAACATCCAGCAGTCGGGCGCGAGATGCTCGCGCAACCCACTGAGGAAGGGGGTGATGGCATGCCCGCCATGGATGAAGCCGCGCAGCTCGGGCCAGGCCACCCGTACGCGCGAGAGGCCGCGGCGCTGGCAGACGCGGTTGAACAACATCAGCATCCAGCTCGGGATGCCGGAGACCATGCGCACGTCGCGGCTGCCGCAGCGCTCGCTGATGCGCGTCAGCTTGCGCTCCCAGTCGCTGTCCAGGGCGATGTCCAGGCCGGGCTCGTAGAAGGCGCGCAGCAGGCGCGGGATGCGCGCGGCGGTGATGCCTGAGAGGTCGCCGGCGGGGATGCCGTGAGCGTTGGGAGTGAGCGCGGTCGAGCCGCCAAGCATCAGCAGCTGGCCGTCGAGCAAGTCGCTGCCGGCGGCGCGCAGCAGGCGCGCCAGGGCGGCGCCGCCGCCGCGCGCATGGTGATGGAGCAGGGCTGGGCTCTGCGGGATGTAGCGCTCGCCGGCCTGGCCGCTGCTGGTGGTGCCACTGGTCTGGGCCAGGGCCACGGCGGGGCCATCGAACATCACGTCGCGTTCACCCCCGGCGACGCGATCGATGAGTTCCTGGTAGTCGCTATAGGTGGTCGCCGCCTGCTGCTCGGCGAAGGCGGCGGCGAGTAGGCGTCCCTGCGGCAGGCGGTCGAGACCGAAGCGCTTGCCGACCGGCAGCCGGGCGAGGGAGGGGAGCAGCTTGGAGAGGATGCGCTCCTGCGCTGCCCGCATGCCGTCGGCGTCCTTGGGCTGGCGCTCGGCGATGGTCAAGAGCGGCAGGAAGGAGCGCGCGACGGCACGGTTGAACATGGGGCGGAACATAGGGCGATATTGTGAAGAGACAATGAATTGGGGTGGAATAAGCGGAGAGCAAAAGTCCTCGAGATTTAGCCGCCACTACGTCATAGCGACGTGTTATTCGAGCGGAATCTTCATCTTTGATTCATCTTTTCCTGAAAATCGGGGGCAACATGGCTGACAAGATCGCGGCTTTTCGCCACGTATCGCCTCCCCCGAAACAACCCCTCTGGAGTGATGAGCAATGCGTGCATGGCATGTCCTCGAGCGCTGGGATTTCGCTGCAAGCCAACAGTTCAATCGCGCCAATCAGCGCTGGATCGGCCAGGTCTTCGCGCTCAGCAGCCGGCTGGGTGACGGCTGGGTCTGGTTCGCCCTGATGCTGGCCCTGCCCCTGGTCTATGGCAGCCCAGCGCTCGCCGTCTCGACCCTGATGCTGGCCAACGGCGCCTGTTGTACCGGCCTCTACAAGGCGATGAAGGCCTGCATCCACCGCCCGCGCCCGTGCGAGGCCGATCCGCACCTCCACCTCACGGTCTCGCCCCTCGACCGCTTCAGCTTCCCCTCCGGGCACACCCTGCACGCGGTGTCCTTCACCATCATCGCCGCCGGCATCTATCCCGCCCTGGCCTGGGGCCTGTGGCCCTTCGCGGGCCTGGTTGCGCTCTCGCGCCTGGTCCTCGGCCTGCACTACCTCAGCGACGTGCTGGTGGGCGCCGCGATCGGCGCCGCCATGGCCAGCGCCACCCTCGGCTTGGCCGCTTATGTGGGGGTGAACGGGTGAGCATGCGCCGCCAGGTCGACATCGCGGTCATTTCCGACGTCCATCTTGGCACCCCCGCCT
>JAYVMM010000007.1:0-2270 GCA_043758975.1 Planctomycetota bacterium
GCGTAACGCGCGCCGGCGGGCGGCGTGCTGGTTGAGCACAGCACCGTCACCTGCGCGGTGCCCCACAGCGCGCGCAGGCGCTCGATCAGCTCGCGCCGCGGGTGGACGCGCCAGCGTTCGCCGGCCTTGAGCGTGAGCAGCACCTCGCCCGGGGTGTGCACCAGCAGGGTCACCGGGCAGCTGCCGCTGTGCTCCTTGAAGAGGGTGTCGCTGCTCTCGATCAGCGCGCGCGCCGCCGCCGGGTCGCCGGCGTCGAGATCGATCGCCAGCACCAGCTCGCGCGCCAGGCGCTCGATCACCAGGTGCGCCGGCACCACCTCGCTGATGCGTAGGCTGGGCAGCTCCTCCTGCGGCGGCGGCGGCGGCGCCGGCGCATCGCCGGGGCCGTGCTCATCGCCATCCGCGGGCGGCGCCTCGCCCTCGTCCGCCGCCACCGGCGGCGGGCGGTTGCTGCGCCGCTCGCGCCGCTCGACCGCGCCGCTGAACAGCGCCACCAGGTCGGGTTCGCATTCGGCGGCGAACTGCTCGTAGGGGCCCGGGCGGGTCTCGCCGCGGCGGTCCTCGCGTCCGGGGAAGAGCACCGCCTCGAAGCGCCCATGCTCGTCCTCGAGGGTGAGCACCGCCATCATGCGCCCGGCCTTGGTGCGGATGGTGCGCTTGGCCAGCACCACCGCCGCCACCGTGGCGGGGGCGCCGGTGGCCAGCCCGGCGAGTTCGCGGCTGAGCAGGGTCGGCACCGCGGCGAGGGCGGCGCGGTGGCCGGCGAGCGGGTGGCTGGAGATCCAGTAGCCGGTGAGGGCCTTCTCGAAGCCCAGGCGCTCGTCCAGGGTCCAGTCCGGGGTCTCGAGGTAGCCCTGGGTCTCGTTGCGGAACGCGGCTTCGCTCTCGAAGGCGTCGAACAGCGTCTGCTGGTTCTGCGCCTTGGTCTTGGTCAGGCGGTTGCCGCGATCGAAGGCGCGGTCCTGGGTCTCGAACAGGCTGCGCCGGTTGCCATGCAGGCTGTCGAGCGCGCCGACCTTGATCAGGCTCTCGACCACGCGCTTGTTGACCACCCGGGTGTCGATGCGCTCGCACAGGTCGTAGAGGCTGGCGAAGCGCCCGCCGCGCGTGCGCTCATTGATCAAGGTCTCGGCGGCGAGCTCGCCCACCGCCTTGACCCCGCCGAAGCCGAAGCGCACCTTGGGCTTGCCGGCCGCCGCGCTGCCGGCGCCAGCGCCAGCGCCAGCGCCGTCGGCCGCCGCGGCGCCGGTCAGAGCGGTGCCGGCGCCCTCGGTCGGTGCAGCGCCCGCGTTCTCAGCGGGGACCAGGGTGAACTCCCAGCCCGATTCGTTGACGTCGGGGGGCAGCACCGGGATGCCGGTGGTGCGCAGCTCCTCGACGAACTTGGTCATCTTGTCCTTGTTGTCCATTTCGTAGATCAGATTGGCGGTCATGAATTCGGCATAGTGGTTGGCCTTGACGTAGGCGGTCCAGTAGGCGATCAGGCCGTAGCAGGCGGAATGCGATTTGTTGAAGCAGTAGGAGGCGAAGCCGAGGATCTTCTCCCACATCTCCTTGCAGCGCGCGCGGTCGAACTGGTGGCTGTTCCAGGCCCCGGCGATGAACTTCTCCTCGAGCTTCTTCAGGACGTTGATGTCCTTCTTGCCCATCGCCTTGCGCAGGTCGTCGGCCTCGGCCGGGCTGAAGCCGCACAGCTCGCGGGCGATCGACATCACCTGCTCCTGGTAGATGTACAGCCCGTAGGTCTCCTTGAGCACCCCCTCGAGCACCGCGTGCGGATAGTCGACCTTCTCGCGCCCATGCTTGCGGTCGCAGTACTGGATGTGCATGCCGGCCATCAGCGGCCCCGGGCGGTAGAGCGCGACCAGGGCGATGAGGTCCTCGAAGCGGTCCGGCTGGAGCAGCTTGATCAGCTCCTGGAAGCCAGGCGACTCGCACTGGAACACGCCCAGGGTCTCGCCCCGCCCGAGCATCGCGAAGGTGCGGCGGTCGTCGAGCGGCACCTGCGCATAGTCAAGCTCGCCACCGCCGCCGGCGCGCACGATGTCGGCGGCCTTCTTGAGGATGGACATGGTCTTCAGGCCGAGGAAGTCCATCTTGAGCAGGCCGCACTTCTCGACCTGGTTCATGTTGTACTGGGTGGCAGCCTTGTCCTTCACCTTGCACACCGGCACGTAGTCGCGCACCGGCCCGGGCGCGATGATGACGCCGCAGGCGTGCACCCCGAGCGAGCGCCCGAGCTTTTCCAGCTGGAGCGCGCAATCGAGCAC
>JAYVMM010000008.1:0-3892 GCA_043758975.1 Planctomycetota bacterium
CGACCAGGCAGCAGGCGATCGCCAGGGTCCCGGTCTTGACCCGTCCGCGCACCCCGCCGCTGGGGCGCTCCTTGAGGCTGGCGATGAAGACCTCGCGCAGCGGGCTCCCCTGCACGGCGTCGAGCAGGCGCGCCATGGTCGCGGCCGAGGCCTGGTTGCCGTAGCTCAGGCCGCAGCCGTCGAGTAGGGTTATCCCATCGCTGATGCCATCGCCGAGGTGCTCCTTGAGCACCGCCAGTACCGCCTCGCGCCCGGCGTCGAGCGAGCCCTCCTGGCCGCGCGCCACCGCCACCAGGCGCAGCAGCTGCTCGCCGTAGAAGTTCTGGCTGTGCTGGTTCATCAGCGTCACCGCCGGGACGAGGTCCTGGCGCAGGTCGGCGATGAGCTCGCCGGCGGCGAGGTCGACCAGCCCTAAGCGCACGCTGCCGGTGACCGCGATGCCGGCATCGGCGAGGGTGGCCTTGAGCTGGTCGCCGTTGAGCAGGTCGGGATCGTCGTGCATGGCGAGCGGGAACCACGCGCTTGGCGAGTGCCCGCAGGTGCCGCCGGCGGTGATGGCGTTGCTCTGCGCGTCGCGCGAGAAGAGCGGCCGCGCGAGGGTGCCGCTGCGGCTCTGGTTGATCACCGGGATGCGCGGCGAACGCGGGCGCAGCTCGCATTGCGCCGGCTTGCCGAGCGAGGTTGGCACCAGGCGCACTTCGATGCAGTTGTCGTTGTAGGCGAAGGCGCTGGCCGGCGCGCTGAACCACTTCTGCTGGTTCTCGGCATCCTGCGGGTAGGTGGCGGGGCGCAGTGGACCGCTGAACACGTGGTTGTCGATCACCAGGTCGCCGGCGACGCGCACTACCCCGCGGCGGCGCAGCTCGGCCACCCAGGCGGAGAAGAAGTGCTCGGGGTCGCCGCCACTGGCGAAATGCTCGTCCAGGCACGGGCTGCCACCGCCGATCACTCCCAGCCCCGGCAGGGCGCCGTCCTGGACGGGACCGAGCGCCACCAGCCGGGTGCTGAACTGGTAGTCGAGGCCGAGCTGGAAGAGGGCGGCGGTGGCGACCACCAGCTTGGTGGTCGAGGCCAGGCTGAGCGCCTGGTCGGCGCCGGCATGGCGGTAGAGCCAATGGTGGTCGGCGGTGTCGATCACCGCCACTCCCACCCCGGCGCCGGCGGGGACATGGATCAGCACCTCGTTGAGGCGGTCCTCGAGGTCGCTGCCGACCAGGGCGGCCATCAAGGCGAGCGCCACCAGGGTGCGGTGGGCCAGGTGCATGACCCCATCATCATCAGGGAGGGGGCTTGCCAAGGCCCGCCTGGCGAGCTGGTGCACAGGCGCAAGAGCCGCGGCGGCAGGCCTTTAGCCAGCTCCTGGCGGAGTGGCGCAGCGCTCGGTGCCGACAGCACAAACTATCAACGGGAAAGGACTTGGGGAGTAGAGGGCGGGCGGCGTCCTGGTCTTTACGGGGGCGGTGCAATCGGGATCATCAGCGCCCATGTCAGTCCCCGCTCGCTGCCCGACCTGCTCCCGCCCGGTGTCCTCCGCCACCGCCGAGCTTCCGTCGAGCTTCCCCTTCTGCAGCCCGCGCTGCCGCAACCGCGATCTCGGCGCCTGGATGGCCGGTCGCTACGCGGTCGCCGGCGATGAGGTCGGCGTTCTGGACAGCGAGCAGAGCGAGCGCCTGGCCGACCGGGACCACCCATGATCGCGCTGCGCGTGCTGCATCTCGCGACCTCGGTCGCCGCCGCCCAGGCCGGCGACGTGGCTACCATGATGGGCTGGCAGAGTGCGCACGGCCACGCTACCGCCCTCGCCGCCGGCGGCAGCGGCGAGCTGCCTGGGGTCGAGGTCATCCACTACCGCGCCAAGGCGCCGGCCTGGTGGCTGGGCGGCAAGCACGACCTACTGGTGCAGGCGGCGGCGTGGAACCCCGACCTCGTCCACCTTCACGGCGCCACCGCCATGCCCGCCGCGCGCGCCATCGCGCGCCGCCTGACCCTGCCGGTGGTGGTGAGCGTCGAGGCGATGATCACCGCCGAGCAGGCGCGCGGCCTGCGCGATCCCACCGTGGCCTGGGTGCTGGTGCAAAGCGAGGTCCACCGCGCGCATTTCGCCGGACGCCTGCGCCTGGACCGCGACCAGGTCTGCGTGCTGCCCTTCGCCATCGACGCGGCGCGTTCCGCCGCCTGCCCGCCGCGCGCGCCCGCCGCCGGCGGCGAGCTGGTGGTCGGCATGTTGGCAGGCGCGCCCGCCGACGCCGAGTGCCTGCTCGCGGCGCTCGCGCGCCTGGCCGGCGCGAGCGTCGCGGTGGCGGCGGTGATCGCCTGGGGCGGCGTGGAGGCGCCGCCCGCCGAGCTGGCGGCGGCGGTCGAGCGCGCCGCCACCACCGGCGTGCGCGTCACCCTGCTGACGGTGCGCCAGCCCGCCGAGCTCATCAGTCGCTGCGATGCGGTGGTGATGCCGGTCGAGCACGACGCCCCCGCCGGAGTGCTGGTCAGCGCCATGGCGTGCGGACGCCCGGTGGTGGCAGCGGCGGTGGGCGGCCTGCCTGAGCTGGTGCGCGACGGCCAGTCCGGCCTGCTCGTCCCGCCCGGGGATGTCGACGCGCTCAGCCAGGCCATCCAGCGCCTGGCCGGCGCGCCCGAGCTGCGCCGCAGCCTGAGCGTGAGCGCCGCCGCCGATGTCAGCCAGCGCTTCGACGTCAACGTGGTCGGGCAGGCCACCCTCGAGCTCTACCGTGCGGCGCTCAGCGCGCGGCAGAGCGCCAGCGCCAAGGCCGAAGGCAACCGCGCCTATCGGCGCCGGGTCTCCGACCTCCAGCTGCCCTGAACGCCACCCGCCACCCGCCACCCGCTCAGCGCCGCCGCCGCCCCGCTCGCCGTGGTTGCGCGCGCATGCCGGCGGCGGCGCCCGCCGCCGCTTGGCCGCCGCCCGCCTCGAGCGCCTTGATGCGGTCGCGCAGGTTCGCCGCCTCCTCGAAGCGCAGGGCCTCGGCGGCGGCGATCATCAGGCGGGTGAGCTCGGGGATGTCGCTGACGCCGTCGCCTGGCGCCGCGCCGGGCGCGCCTGCGCGGCGCGCGGCGATCTGCTCGGCGAAGGCGCTGGCGGTGTCCTGGCGCACCGCGCCGCGCGGTACGATGCCGTGCGCGGCATTGAAGGCCTCCTGGTGCTCGCGCCGGCGCGCCGTCTCTGCGAGCGCCGCCGCCATCGCCGGCGAGGTGGCATCAGCGTAGAGGATGACCGTGCCCTCGACATGGCGCGCGGCCCGCCCGATGGTCTGGATCAGGCTGCCCGTGCTGCGCAGGAAGCCCTGCTTGTCGGCGTCGAAGATCACCACCAGTGAAACCTCGGGCAGGTCGAGCCCCTCGCGCAGCAGGTTGACCCCGACCAGGCACTGGCTGACGCCGGAACGCAGCCCATTGAGGATCTCCACCCGCTCGATGGCGTCGATGTCGCTGTGCAGGTAGGTGGTGCGCACCCCGGCCTCGGCGAGGTATTCGCTGAGGTCCTCCGCCAGGCGCTTGGTCAGGGTGGTGATGAGGGTGCGCTGGTCGCGCGCACAGCGCACGGTGACCTCGCGGATGAGGTCCTCGACCTGGCCGCTGGTCGGACGCACGCTGATCGGCGGGTCGATGATGCCGGTGGGGCGGATGAGCTGCTCGGTGCGCAGCTGCTCATGCTCGGCTTCGTAGACGGCGGGGGTGGCGGAGACGAACACCAGCTGCGCGCGCGCGGCGGGCGGCGTACCGGCAGCCGCGGCGGCGGGCGCGGGCGCGGGCGCGCTGGCGCCGAAGCCGACCATGCGCTCCCATTCGTCGAAGCGCAGCGGGCGGTTGTCGAGCGCCGAGGGCAGGCGGAAGCCGTGCGCGACCAGGGTCTCCTTGCGGCTGCGGTCGCCGGCGT
>JAYVMM010000009.1:0-5935 GCA_043758975.1 Planctomycetota bacterium
CGGCGCGACCGCGCGGCGCGCCGTGGCATGCCCACCCTCAGAAGGCCGGGGATGGGTGGTACAGGCGGGCGAGCGCCTCGTATTCGCCCAGCAGCCACAGCGCGACGGGGTCGTCGGCGACCATGTCCAGGACCTTGTCGTACGCCGCCGGCGGCGCAGCTGGCCGCCGCCGACTGCCGCGGGCGCTGCGCTGCGCCTCGTCTATGCGCGCCTGCGGGACGGCGACGCCGAGCATACGCAATTCGATGACGGCGCAGAGGAGATCGGTTGCGAAGTGCCGGCGGTAGCCCCGCACGCGGTCGGTGCCGCGAAACGAGGCGAGCCAGGAGGCCGCCTGGCGCAATCGCCCGGCGCGGTCCAGGCGATAGCGGTGGGAGCTGGGCATGGACGGCACTATGCCAGGCATGCGCCGCGGGGAAGCTCCGCGGACTAAGCGGTCGACGCCGGCGTCAGCGCAGCGGGCGCGACCGCGCCGGGGCATGGCTTGCATGGCGGATCGCCGGGAATCCAAGCGCTTACAGCGCAATCCACCTGGGAGGGGGCCAGTATGTTCGTCGGCGAGGGAAAATCTCACCTCGATGTCCTGCAGAACATCGAGGTGGGCCTGGTTGCGGCCTACCGCTCGGACCTTGAGCTGACCGACAGCCGGGTCGTGCTCGCGCTCGGCAAGGCGAAGGCGGCGATCAAGCAGCGCTTCGGCTTCGGCTTCGGCGATGGCAAGGGGCTCAGAAGCGAGCCTGACACGCCGTCCGAGGGCTCGATCTTCGCCCGGGTCGTCACCATCGGCATGGAGCGCATCGGGACCGGCGAGCGGATGCCGCTCGATGCCTACGTGCGATGCATCGACCAGGTGGCGCGCTCGGTGGAGCGGCATCGCGCCTTCGGCGTCCGCGGCTATTTCGCGTTCATCACGAACTGCGTGGTCTGACGCCGCCCAGCGGCGCGCATTGATACCGAGGGGAACGCAGAAAACGCAGGAATTCTAACCGAGAGGAGGGCGGAGAATGCTGACGAATGCGCTGGGTCTCATGTTGCTGTGCGTCTCAACTTCCTGCCTGGCGTTGGCGTCAGACTCGGGGCTGGAGGTCTCGTTGTCCGCGCCTGAGGCTGGGCCGATGCATGGGCGAAGCGGACCGATCGCCCTGGAGATCGACATCGCCAATCCCACTGCGCATGACCTCGCCATCGCATGGCGGTATCCGCATGTTGGGGGCGTGGGGTTCAGCCGGGGCGACACCGGTCCCGCGACGGCACCGGGCCGGTGCCGAAGTGCCTGGTGAAGGCCCATTCGCATGTCCGCGCCCCGTTCTTCCTCACCGAGTACGGGCATTTCATCGCCCCGGCGCCCCGCTAGGCTGTCGGCATGCGAGATCAGTGTGATCGCCCCGTGTCCACCATCCGCACATTGGGTTCGGACCATGGGGAAGGCCTGATCGTTTGGGCACGATGCAATCCGACTCCGTCCCCTGCCGATCCAGGAGTGAGAGCATGACGAGAAGCGAACCTGGCGGTGTGCATGTGGGAGAGCGCGGGGATCCGGCCTCCGCTGCCTGGGGCCGTCGCGCCTTGCTGCGGCTGGGTGCCGTCGCCGGAGCGGGCCTGCTGCTGCCTGCCTGCACGCGGGAGTCAGCCGATGCGGCACCGGCGGCACCAGCGGCGCCAGCGGCGCCGACCAGGACGATGATGCGATTCCCGGGCAAGTCCGCCCTCATCCTCCTGACCGATCGGCCACCGCAGCTGGAGACGCCGCTCCACTACTTCCGCCAGGATTTCACGCCCAATGAGGCCTTCTACGTCCGTTGGCACCTGTCCGGCCTGCCGACCGCGGTCGATATCCGGACATTCCGCCTCACCATCGCTGGGCATTGCGACCGCCCCCTCTCGCTGGGTCTCGAGGACCTGCGATCGCGATTCGACCCCGTCGAGGTGGTCGCGGTCAATCAATGCTCCGGCAACAGCCGCGGGTTGTTCCAGCCGCGGGTCCCGGGGAGCCAATGGGGGAATGGCGCCATGGGCAATGCCCGCTGGACCGGGGTGCGGCTCAAGGATCTTCTGGATCGCGCCGGCGTCAGACCTGGCGCGGTGTGCGTGACCTTCCAGGGTCTGGATCGCCCACCGCTGCCTTCGACGCCGGCCTACATCAAGGCGCTCGCTGCCGACCATGCCCTCGATGGCGAGGTCATGGTCGCCTATGCCATGAACGGGCAGCCGCTCCCCATGCTCAACGGCTTCCCCTTGCGCCTGGTGGTTCCCGGCTGGTATGCGACCTATTGGGTCAAGGCGCTCAGCGATATCACCGTCCTCGACCATCCCTTCAGCGGCTTCTGGATGGATAAGGCCTACCGCATCCCCACCGCTCCAGACGCCCAGGAGGCGCCCGACCGCCTGGCGACCGACACCGTTCCGATCAACCGCCTGAGCCTCCGCTCCCTGTTCGTCCGCCCCGAACCCGACGAACGGGTCGAGCGCCACCAGGCCTACCCCGTGGAAGGCATCGCCTTGGATGGCGGCATTGGCATCCAGCGGGTCGAGGTGACGTGCGATGGAGGAGCCAGCTGGCAGCAGGCGGCGCTCGATCCCGTCATCGGCAGATATAGCTGGCGGCGCTGGCGGCTGCCCTGGACCCCGCAGGCGCCCGGATCCATGCGCCTGATGGCGCGTGCGGTGGATCGCGATGGCCGCACGCAGACCACCGCGCAGTGGAATCACGGCGGTTATGCACGCAATGTGATGGAATGCGTCGACGTCACGGTGCTGTGAATGCATAACCAACGCACATCGCGCCTGCTCCTCGGGTTGTCGGCCTTGGCCCTCCTGTGCTCATGCGGGCAGACCGCATCGGTGCCGGCCAGCACCGCGGCACCGCCGCCGATCGCCGCCGATGATGCCGCGCGCCGCTTCCTGCCCGCGGGATCGGGCACCGACCCCTACATCGCCTCCATCGATCTGCCGCACAACGAAGGCGCCTTCCCGGGCGGGCCGGGCGCTGATGTCTTCCTCGTCTCCTGCACGATCTGCCACTCGCCGCGGTATTGCTCCATGCAGCCGCCGCTCTCTCGTGCCGTATGGACCGCCGAGGTGAAGAAGATGGTGGCGGTGTTCGGGGCCCCTGTAGCCCCAGGCCAGGCCGACCAGTTGGTCGATTACCTGGTTGGCCTCCAGGTCCGGTCCGCGCCGTCGGGAAACCGCTAGGACCGCCGCCGGCACCGCAGCATGCGTTCAGCGATCAGGAGGCCCGCCTGTCAGGGTGTCTGCCGATCGGCAGGCGGTGGGCCAATGGGGTTTTCTCGTCGCACCAAGAGACCGTGTTGCCGCATTTTCCGGTAGAGAGTCGCACGATGAATGCCGAGCTCATCCGCCACGGCACCGCGATTGCCGTGATGGCGACGCAAAGCGTCTGCCAGCGCTTCGCCTTCGGCGCGTACCAAGGGCGAGGAGGCCCGGTCCATCGCCGCGACCGTGGGTTGCACGTTATCGGGCAGCAGCGGGACATCGATAAGCCCGCTTCCGCAGAGCACGAACGCGCGCTCGACGATATTCTCAAGCTCTCGCACATTGCCGGGATACTGGTAGCCGCAGAGCGCGGCGAGGGCCGCGTCCGTGAAGCCGGGGACGTGCCGGTCCTGAAGACGATTGAGGCGGTCGACGAAATGCTCGGCGAGCAGCGGAACGTCTTCCGGGCGTTCCCGCAGGGCCGGGAGGTCCAGGCGAACGACATTGAGGCGGTAGTAGAGATCGAGGCGGAAGGTCTTGGATTCGATCAACTGCGTGAGCTCCCGGTTGGTGGCAGCAACCACCCGGACATCCGCGGTCACCAGTTCCGTCGCGCCCAGCGGCTCGAACGCCCGTTCCTGCAGCACGCGCAGGAGGCGGACCTGCATGGCAGGGCTGATGTCGCCGATTTCATCGAGGAAGATGGTTCCGCCCTTGGCCCGTTCGAATCGGCCAGCCCGGTCGGTCTTGGCATCGGTGAACGCGCCCTTGCGGAACCCGAAGAGCTCGGCTTCGAGCAGGTTATCAGGCAGAGCTCCGCAATTCACGGCGATGAACGGACCTTCCGCACGACCGGACTGCTGATGGATGGCCCGGGCGAGCAACTCCTTTCCGGTACCGCTTTCCCCGCAGATCAGAACCGTGGACATCGACTGCGCGATGGCCGGGATGAGCTCGAACAGCTTGCGCATGCGTGGACTTCGGCTGATCAGATCGTTCAGCGACCAGCGTCCTTTGAGCTCCTGCTCCAGGGTCTGCTCGCGCGCGAGGTCACGGATCGTCCCGACCGCGCCATGCCGGCGTCCTTTGCCATCGGTCAGCAGGTTGGTGGTCACCGCCACCGGCCGCGCGCGGCCATCCACATGCCTGAGGAGGCCCTGCTGGTCGCGCAGAGTGTGGCCGGTTCTCAGGGTCTCAGTGATGATGCAGACGCCACCGCAGCAGGGGCCGAAGGCTTCCCGGCAATCCCGCCCGAGCACGGCGTCGCGCTCCAATCCGGTGAGCTGTTCGGCACCGCGATTGAAGCTTGTGATGCGTCCGCGGCCATCAACGGTGACCACGCCTTCGGCAAGCGAGTCGAGGATGATACTGGCAATGGGCGAGGTCATGGGGGCGGGTGCGCTTCTACATTTACATTTATGTCGTAAAGATGCAACATGTTGCGCATTATCCGATGCATTTCCGCCACAAATAACCTGGGATACTGGCAACATTAAAGTCGTAACCAAAGGCACTAGAATATGTTGAAAAATATTCCACTATGGCATCACATGTGCGATGTAACCAGCGCACACTCACCCTGGAGGTTGCCATGTACCTGGAACGAGCCATCCGTCTCCTCGCCGGCAGTCTGGTTGTCCTCGGCCTGATCCTTGCCTATGCCGTCAATCCCTGGTTCCTGGCCCTCCCGGCCTTTGTCGGATTGAACCTGGCTCAATCCGCCATCACGGGATTCTGCCCTGCGGAAATCATCCTGCGCAAGCTGGGAGTACCAGCGCACAGGCCGGAGCCGGATAAGCGCTGAATTCCCCGGGCCCTCTGGAGCCTCTATGCCAACCCGCCGCCGATTGACCCTGTCCCTACTTGCTGCGCTGACGGCTGGCATCAACAGCGGGCGGGCCGCCGAGGCGACGCCGCCATTGAGCCTCGTGGCGGCCATCGCGGAGAGCCAGCGTGAGCACCCGGATGCCGCCATCGCGCTCTCCCGTCTGGACGAAGCGCAGGCTCATCTCCGCCAAGCCACTGCGGCCTTCATGCCGCGCCTGTCGGTCGCCTCGAGTTACCTGATCACCAATCAGCCCGCCTTGGCCTTCATGGGGCTCATCAACCAGGGGGCATACTCGCCGTCCATCGATCCCAACAAGCCGCCGACCGTCGACACCCTGAACCTGAACGCCACCATCCAGGTCCCGCTCTACACGCCAGGGTCGTGGTCCGCACGAGTGGCAGCCATGCACGGGGCGAGCGCCGCTCGCTACTACCAGGAGGCGGTGCGCGCGGCACTGACGCTCACCACCATCCAAGCCTTCATCGCGGTCCACCATGCCCAGGCCCATGTCACTGCCGCCACCGCTACCGTCACCGCGCATGAGTCCGCCATCGCCATCGCTCGTCAGCGCAACCAGGCCGGAACCCTGGCGCGGGCCGAACTCCTGAGCCTGGAAGCGGCCCTCGCGGGAGCGCATGGCGATCTGATCGCGGCCAGAGGTGGCCTTGATCTCGCTGGCCAAGCGCTCGCGGTCGCCTTGGGCAGGGAGGGCACCATCTTGGCCATCGAACCCGTGCCGGATTTCGCCATTCCGCAGGAGGGGAATCTGGGCGATAAGCCGGAGCTTACCGGATCGCGGGAACGCGCCGCCGCCGCCCGCTCGGGCGTCGATCAGGCGCGCGCCCAGCAGCTGCCCCGCATCAGCGCCTTCGCCGGCTACGGCTATGACCAGGG
>JAYVMM010000010.1:0-2564 GCA_043758975.1 Planctomycetota bacterium
CCCCGCGGTCAAGAAGGCCGCCACCACCGGCGTCTCCGCCCTCACCCTGCTGCCCGTGGGCGACCTCACCACGGCCAAGGCCAAGGCGTGGTGGGACCAGAACTGGAACGTGCCCGAGCACCAGGTGCTGATGGAGCAGCTGCGCAGCAGCGACCCCAAGGTCTCGGTCGAGGCCGCCAAGGGCCTCTACGAACTGCGCGAGCGGAGCATCGTCCCAGTGCTGACCAAGCTGCTCAAGAACGATGACCATATAGTGGTCAACGACGCCCTCGCCATCATCGGCAAGATCACCGGCAACGACTGGGGCTTCTCCAACGAGCTGCCGGCGGACAAGAAGACCGTGATCATCGCCTCGCTCGACAAATGGTGGAAGGAGAACCAGAATCGTTTCGAGTGGATCGAGGACCGCAATGCCAAGCCCGACGTCGACGCCGCCCCCGGCAGCGTGGCAGCGAAGCCGGCCGATCCCAGCCTGGCCCTGGTGCAGCAGCTCGCCAGCGTCGAGGGCAAGAAGTCGGAGGACGCCCAGGCCAGCCTGACCGGCAAGGGCAAGGAGGCGGTGCCGGCGCTGATCACCGGCCTGCGCGACAAGAGCACGCTCATCCGCTCCAAGTGCAATGACCTGCTCAAGGCCATCACCAAGCAGGATTTCAAGTTCGATGCCCATGCTGACGAGGCCAAGCTCGTCGCTGCCATCGATGCCTGGCGCAAGTGGGCGATCTCGCAGAAGATCAAACTCGAGGCCGATGAAGAGTCGGGCGACGCCGATCCCGTCGGCAAGTAGGAACAAGTAGGTAAAAATAGGTAAAAGGCGCGCGCTCCGTCTGCCGCCCGGCGAAATCACTTGGGCGCTGACGGGGGCCCGCTACGAGTCCTCCATGCCCGCCGCCGGAGCGCCGCAGATCGCAGACCGTGTCGCGCTGGTGCGCGCCGCCATCGCCGACGCTTGCACGCGCGCTGGACGGCAGCCCGGGGCGGTGCGCCTGATCGCGGTGACCAAGGCCAGTGCGCCCGCGGTGCTGCCGGAGCTCGCCGCCGCCGGCATCCGCGATTTCGGCGAGAACCGCCTGGAGCACCTCGCCACCATGCGCGCGGGAGCGCCCGCTGCTTCGACCTTCCATGCCATCGGTCGCATCCAGGGCCGCCAGCTCGCCACCCTCGCCGGCATGTGCGACGTGCTGCACAGCCTGTGCGACGCCGACCACATGACGCGCCTGGAGCGCGCCCTCGCCGCCGCCGGGCGCCGGCTGCCGGTGTTCATCCAGGTCAATGCCGCCACTGACGCCGCCAAGGCCGGGGTGGATCCCTCTGAGCTGCCCGCGCGCCTCGCGCTGGCGCGCGCGCAACCCCACCTCGAGGTGGTCGGCCTGATGACCATGGCGCCTCTGCAGGACGGGCACAGCGAGGAGGCAGCGGCGCGCCGCGCCTTCGCCGCCCTACGCGAGCTCTCGCGCCAGCACGGCCTGGCGCGCCTGAGCATGGGCATGTCCGACGACTACGTCGCCGCGGTCGAGGAGGGGGCCACCGACGTGCGCATCGGACGGGCGCTCTTTCCATGATTAGTGCCGTCCCCGCGGCGGCAGCATTGGCGGCGATGATCCGTCGCCACCGGCTGGATGCTGGGCGGACGGACCGCCTGGCGCGTCTCCAGCTGGCCCTGGCCCATCAGGCTCCAGGCGTCCGTGTGCGCCTCAACCGCAATCGCCGCACCATGCTCAGCCTGCGCGGGCGCCCGGCGGCCTGGACGGTGAGCCTGCACGTCGGGCTGCTCGACCACGACCTGGTGGTGGTGGAGATCCCGGGCTGGGTGCGCGGCCAGGGACGGACAACCACCCCGGCCCTGCGACGCTGTCTCCATGAGGTCTGGCAGTGCGAGCATGCGGCCACGGCGACGCGCTCCGGCGACGACGCGCTTGCGCAGGGCCTGCCCGCGCTAGGCGGAGCGCTCGACCTCGCGCAGGAGTTCGCTGCGGTCCACCAGCGCTGGTTCGCCCAGCTGCCGCCGCCGGCAGTCGGCTGGGCGCGCGCCAGCCCGGGGCGCCGCCTCTTGCATATCCGCTTCGGCAGCTACCGCCGCCAGCCCCAGCCCCTGGTGCTGATCAACCCGCGCCTCGATCAGCCCTGGATCGCGCGCGCCTTTGTCGAACACGTCCTCCACCACGAACTCTGCCATCACGCGATGGCCTGCCAGGCGACCCGCCGGGAGCGGGTGCACGGCCCGCGCTTCCGCACCCTCGAGCGGGGATTTCCCCTGCTCGTGGAGGTCCTGGCCTGGGAGCGGGTTAATCTTGGGCGGCTGCTGGGGCCATTGCCGTGACGTGCCGGTGTTCGTGACGCGGGCGATCTTCCTCCAGGTTCCCAATACTTCTGGCGCCAACTGCAGGTAAAGACGATGACCATACGACGTCGCGGGGATGCGTATCGTTCGAGTCAATACGCCGTTAATATATCGATATGTATCGATATATTATCTATCTTAGAACACGAGGTAGGGATTTTCTCGAATGACGAGGCAGGGCCTCACTGCGCAAGAGTTGGGGTTCGTTGACAGCTCCAGCCACTCG
>JAYVMM010000011.1:0-1741 GCA_043758975.1 Planctomycetota bacterium
CCATGGCGTCGACCGCGCCGAACTCGTTCTTGTCCTTGTCGATCGGCTTGCGCCCCAGGCACACCTGGAGGTCATGCTTGCCGCTGGGGTCCTCGGGCACCAGGTTGGCGAGCTCCTGCGCCTCCTCCGGGGTCCAGTGGTAGGCGCGCGCGACGTCCTTGATCGCCATGCGCGCCTTCATCGTGCCCAGGGTCATGATCTGCACCACCGCCTCGTGGCCGTACTTGTTGGCGACGTAGTCGATGACCTCGCCGCGGCGGTCCTTGCAGAAGTCGATGTCGATATCGGGCATCGACTTGCGCCCGGGGTTGAGGAAGCGTTCGAAGAGCAGGCCGTAGCGCAGCGGGCATATGTCGGTGATGCCCATAGCATAGGCGACGATCGAACCGGCGGCCGAACCGCGCCCGGGCCCGACCGGGATGCCGCGGTCCTTGGCCCAGTTGATGAAGTCGGCGACGATGAGGAAGTAGGCGGCGAAGCCCATCTTGAGGATGGTCTCAAGCTCGAAGCGCAGGCGCTCCTGCACCTCGGCGCCGGGCTCATCGCCGTAGCGCCGGCGGATCCCGCGTGCGCACAGTTCGCGCAGCCAGGCCTCCTCGCTGCGGCTCTCCGGGCAGGGGAAGGTCGGCAGGTAGTAGGAGCCGGTGGGGATCTTCGAGTCCTGGCATAGCTCCCGTACCAGGCGGGTGTTGGCGATCGCCTCCGGCAGATCGCGGAACAGCGCCTCCATCTCCTGCCCGGTCTTGAGGTAGAACTCGCCCGAGGGCATGCGCTTGCGGTGGGTGTCGTCGACGGTGGTGACCTTCTGGATCGCCAGCTGGACGTCGTGGATGGCGTGGTCGCTGGCCTCGATGTAGTGCACCCAGTTGGTCGCCACCAGCCCGAGCTGGTGGTGGCGGGCGAGGCCGATGGCGCCGGTGATCGTGCTCAGCGGGCCGTCGACGCGATGGTCGGTGACCTCGACGAACAGGCGTTCGCGCCCGAAGATGTCGACCAGCACGCCGAGCTGGCGGAGCGCCTCCTCCTCGGCGCCGCTCTGGAGATGGCGGTTGAGGAAGCCGTCGCGCCCGGCCCCGGTCAGGCAAACGAGGTCGGCGCTGAGCGCGGCGATCGCCTCGAGGTCGACGCGCGGCTCGAAGTAGAAGCCCTCGAGCCAGCCGCGGCTGACCAGCTTGGAGAGGTTGCGGTAGCCGTTCTCGTTGCGCGCCAGGAGCACCAGCTGGTGCCAGTCACGCACGCGCTCGCGCATGCCCAGGGGCGCGACGTTGAGCTGGCAGCCGATGATCGGCGCCACCCCGGCCTCCTTGGCGGCGGCATAGAATTCGTAGGCGCCGAAGAGGTTGCCGCGGTCGGTGAGCGCGACCGCGTCCATGCCCTTGTCCTTGACCGCGGCCAGCAGGCGGGCCACCGTGATCGGCGACTCGAGCAGGGTGAAATGGCTGTGGACGTGCAGGTGGGTGAAGTCGGACATGGCCTCAGCGCGCCCAGCGCGGCGGAAGAGAGGCGGACGAGGTCGAGGCGGGCGGCGCGGCGGCGCGCGCGGCAGGCTTGGCTGCGGGCTTAGTTGCGAACATAGCTGCGAGCATAGCCCTGCGCGCGCAGAGTGAACCCTCGCCTGGCCCGAGCTGCGGCGGGCGCACCCGCCGGCGGGTCAGAACTTGACCAGCAGGTTGACCGCGCCGAGGTAGATCAGGCTGGTGGACGGGGTCGGGCTGAGCGAGACCGCGGGGTAGCCGCTGCC
>JAYVMM010000012.1:0-3245 GCA_043758975.1 Planctomycetota bacterium
ATTCCGGGCGAGCAGCTGATCTTCCTCGGCGCCGCCAAGGGCGAGATCCTTACGTTAAGCCTCAAGGGCCGCCAGCAGATCAAGTACCCAACCATCGAAATCCACGAGGAGCTCACCGGCCTCTTGGCCGGCGACCCGTACGAGCCCAACCATACTCTGCTCTACGCCCCCACCGGCAACCATCTCCACGTCTACGACACTTCGTCGGCGACCGATAAGAGCGCCGCCAGCCCGATGTACAACCCGCTGCAGACCCGGGGCGAAATCATCGGACGCCTGGTGCACGCGGTGGTGGCGGGCAAGTCGGTGATGCTGGCGCTCGACAACTCCGGCCTGCTGCTGGCGGTCGACGTCAATCCCTTCGTGCCCGACATCAAGCGCGCCTTCGCCTCGTGGGCGATCGACGGCACCGGGGTGGGCATCGCCTGCCCGCCCGGCGCCACCACCGCCTACCTCGCCCTCGGCGAGGGCCGGGTCTCCGCCTGCGACCTCGTGCATCCTGGCCAGCTGCTGTGGCGCGCCCCCACCCAGGGCAGCTTCGGGGCCTTGAGTGGGGCGCCAGCGGTCGGCCAGCACGGCATTTACGTCGCCGATGCCGCGGGCCTGCTGCACTGCATCGACGCCGCCACCGGGATCGAGCGCTGGAACGCCACCCTCAGCGGCCCGGTCGCCGGTGGCATCTTCGCCGCCGAGGGCCGGGTCTACGTCCCCAGCCGCACCGGCATGCTCGCCTGCTTCGAGGAAGGCGACGAGTGACGCCGCCGACCCTGCCACCCCTGCCGGTTCTGCCGGTCCTGCCGGTCCTGCCAACAGCGACCTGAGCTGCCCGGAGAGGTTCTCCGGCAGCGTACGTCTCAAGCTTTGGATTCTCGCCGTTAGCCCCGCAATAGCACGCCGTTACGCCTCAACGCCACCGCCGCTCCCGGGTATCCCCTGGCAGTCCGGCTCGGGCCCACCGCGAACGCGCCCAGGATGGACTCCCGCCATGCCACGTCGCGCCTTCACCCTCCTCGAAATGCTGGTGGTGATCTCGATCATCGCCGCCCTGGCCGCGCTCCTGGTACCGGTGATCAGCATCGCGCGCAAGGCCGCGCGCGATGCCAAATGCGCCACCCTGCTCGGCCAGGTCGAGGCCGGCCTGGAGAGCTACAAGAACGCCTCCGGCTCCTACCCCGAGCAGCAGTACTCGGACATGACCCAGGACCCCTTCTGCATGGCCTTCGGCATGACTACCAAGTCCAGCACCCCGGCGGCGGTGGTGTCGATCACCGAGACCACCTGGCGCAACGTCAACCGCCAGCTGAAAGTCATGCTGCAGACCGTCGATCCCGGCACCTTCCGCGACACCCCGAGCAACCCCAACGGCGCGCTCGATCTCACCGACCCCGGCAACTACATCACCGACCCCTACGGCAACCGCGCCTTGTTCAAGGTCCTGCGCTACCGCCCGGCACGCTTCTACCCCTTCACCGGCACGGTCTCCGCCACCAATCCCACCATCGACAGCGCCAACCCGCCCAACCCCAACAGCTACCAGCTGTGGTCGTGCGGCTGGGACCAGCGCGACGAATTCGGCGAGAAGCTGTGGTCGACCGGTGGATTGCTGCTGAAGGGCGACGACATGTCCAACTGGTCGAACAAGTAAGTTGCCGCGCATGCCCGACCGGCCCGAGCTTCGGCACGCCCCGCCGCCGCCCCGTGCGGTGCGCGCGGGAGTCACCCTGCTCGAGTTGCTGGTGGTGATCGGCATCATCTCGCTGCTGCTCGCCATCACCGTCGGGGGATTGTTCCGCAATCGCACCGCCAACCGCCTGCTCGCCGCCGAGCAGCTGCTCACCGATTTCGTGCGCCAGGCGCGCCATGCGGCGAAGTCGACCGGCGCCCCGGTGGTACTGCAGCTCCAGCCCAACAACATCAGCGACCCGACCGCGGGCTGGACGGTGGCGGGGGTGAGCCGCAGCTGCATTTGGAGCGACTCCTTCGACGACACCGCCGGCGGCACGCGTGCGCAGCCGATGATCACCCCGGTGCCGCTGACCAGTCCGCCGACCCTGCCGCCGGGCGGCTGGACCATCGGCGCCAACGGCATCGGCCTCACCGGCATCGGCCCGAACAACAACATTACCCTGACCCATACCCTCACTCTCGGCGAGCAGCTGGTGCGCGGCGCGCACCAGGACGGCTTCTACCTCGCCTGCGCGGTGCGCCTGGTCAGCGAACAGCTGCTGCCCAAGCTGACGGCCAACAAGCAGAAGCAGCAGGCCGGTGGCGGCGGCGCGCTGCTCGCGGTGCCGCTGATGCTGATCGGCGCCGCCGGCGACGATTCGGTGTCGACCAGCCTGGGCGGCATGATGCTGCTGCAGACCCTGCGCAAGGAGCAGCCCACGCCGAGCAGCCCGCCGGCGAATTTCAATACGCCGCCGCCGCCGGTGCCGCCGGCACCGGCGCTCAGCACCCCGCCGGCGCAGCCCTACCTCAACACCTTCGAGCTGCTCGGCTGGGCGGCGCCCTACAATCCCGGCGGGCTGCCGCCGCCGGAGCCGATCAACGAGGTCTCCTCGATCCAGGAGGACAGCCATCCGGTGATGACCGACCCCAACAACCCGCTCAACTTCCTGCCCACTCCGCGCGACCAGCCGCCGCTGCATCCGTCATTCAATGCCCAGTCCAACGACCTTGACGTCGCCACCCCGATCGGCCTCGACCAATGGGTCGAGGTCGGCCTGCTCTACGACGGCGCCAACCTCACGCTCTACCGCAATGGGCGCTGCGTCGGCGAGCGCGCCTACCAGGGCCCGGCCAACGGCCTGCCGCCGGGCAAGGACACCATCTTCGTCGGCCAGGCTTCGCTGCCCGGCCCGGGCCAGGTCTACAGCGGCGCCAACGCGGTGTTCGACGATGTCCGCCTCTACCGCATGGGCACCGAGCAGCTCGGGCGCCTGCCGCCAGGGGTGGTCGCCGGGCAGCCCTACCGCATCACCGTGCATCCCGATGGGCGGGTCGAGCTGAGCCCGAACGCGCAAGTCGAGGTCGCTGTCCGGGGCGGCAATGGTGTAACCGTCGTCACCCCGAGCCACACCACCGAGGGCGTCAATGTGCAGAACCGCGCCGGCATGATCTTCTGGCTGCAGCCGAAAGGGCAGGCCGCCCATGACCGTGGCGCGCTCTCCGCCGCGGTGCTGTCCTTCAGCGCTGCCGGGCAAGTCTCGAGCTCGCTGGCGACCTGGGAGATCAGTACCACCGAC
>JAYVMM010000013.1:0-4180 GCA_043758975.1 Planctomycetota bacterium
CACGCTGGACATTGCCTTCGCTCTCGGCGTCGAGCGCACTGGTGGCCTCATCGAGGAGCAGGATGGGGGCGTCGCGCAGGAGCGCGCGCGCGATGGCGATGCGCTGGCGCTGGCCGCCGGAGAGCCGCCCGCCGCGGTCGCCGACCATGGTCTCGTAGCCGCGCCCGCCTTCGAGGGCGAGGATGTCGCTGTGCAGGTCCGCGCGCTGCGCCGCCGCCTCGACCTCGGCGCGCGTCGCCCCGGGGCGGCCATAGCTGATGTTGTTGAGCACGCTGTCGTCGAAGAGGAAGTTGTCCTGCTGCACGATGGCGAAGTACTGCACCAGGCTGCCGAGGGTGCGCGCGCGCAGGTCGGTGCCGTCGATGGTGATGCGCCCGTTGCTGACGTCGTGGAAGCGCGGCAGCAGGTCGAGCAGGGTGGTCTTGCCGGCGCCGGTGCGCCCGACCAGCGCCACCGTGCGCCCGATCGGGATGTCCATGCTGATGTCACGCAGCACATCCTGGTCGCCGGCCTGGTAGCGGAAGGACACCGCCTCGAGGCGGATGGCGTCCCGGGGCGGCGGGCAGGGGGTGGCGTCGGGCGCGTCCACCACCGCGCTGACGCGGTCGAGCAGGGCGTTGACGCGCTCGACCGAGGGCAGGCTCTCCTGGATGTCGCCCCAGGTGCGCACCACCTCGCGCAGCGAGGTGATCAGGCGGGCGAGGGCGAAGATCGCCAGGCAGAGCAGGCCGGGCGTGATGAGGTGCTCGGCGAACAGCCAGCCGCCGGCGATCATGCCGCCGCCAGCGATGGCGAAGATGGCGGCGTTGGTGATGGCGTCAGACTGCGCGCGCGTGCGCACCAGGCGCATGTTGTCGCGGAAGAGGTCGCGGTTGTGCGCGGCGTAGCGCTGCTGCTCGCGTTCGGCCGAGCCCATCGCCTTGACCACGCGGATGCCGGCGGTGATCTGCTCGAGCACGCCGAAGTTGGCGACCAGGGTCTCGCGCGCGCGCTGCGAGCGCTTGCGCGTGCGCCGCACCAGGGGAATCAGCACCAGCGCCACCGGCACCAGGACGGCGAGGGTGACCAGCAGCAGGCGGAGGTCCTTGTAGCCGATGTAGGAGAGCAGGCCGAGCGCCTCGAGCGGGCGCTGCAGGATCTTGCCGTAGAGCTGCTGCTGCACGTGCAGCACGCCGTTGAGGTCGGTGGTCAGGCGCGCGAGCAGGTCGCCGCGGCTGAGTTCGGCGTGGAAGGCGAGGTTGAGACGCACGAGATGGCCGAGCACGCGGTCGCGCAGATCGCGCATCGAGCGGTTCGCCACCCATTGCCCCGACCACCACGACAGGTAGGCGGCGAGGGCGGCGCCGGGCGCCACCCCGATGAGCAGCAGGCCGAGCCCGGTCAGGCCTGCGGTCGCGGTGTCGAGGTCGCCGCTACCGGCGCCGCCGCCAGCCTGGCCCATGTAGGCGATGAAGGGCCCGAGCTTGCTCGCGAGGAAGGCGGTGAGCGCGCCGGTGGCCGAGGAGCTGAGCAGCGAGAGCAGGATCATCCAGCGGTAGCGCCAGCCCTGCTGCACCACCCGCCGCATCAACTCCATGTCGCGGTCGGCCACCTCGCCCTCCGTGCGCGCGCCCACCATAGGCGCCTGGCGCGCCGGCGCCACGGCCCGCGCCGCGTGCGCCGCGCACGGCGCGCGCTCTGGGCTTGCCAGGGGGGTCGCCTCCCCACACTGCCGCCTACCGCCGGGAGGACGCGTGGGCGAACTGCAGGACCAACTTGCCGATCTCGCCGCCAAGCTGGCGGCCTTCTCCGGCCTGGTCGGCATCCCGGCCAAGCAGGAGGAGATCGCGCGCTACGAGACGCGCATGGTCGATCCCTCGTTCTGGAACGAACCCGCCGCCGCCCAGGCGATGGTTGCCAACCTGAAGGCGGTCAAGGCGGTGGTCGACCCCTTCCTCGCGCTCACCCAGGCGGTCGCCGACGGCAGCGAGCTGCTCGCCTTGGCTGAGGCCGAGCAGGACCAGGCCAGCCTGCAGGCGGTGCGCAGCGACGTGGTCGGACTGCAGGAGCGCTACGCCAAGCTCGAGCTCAACCTCGCGCTCTCGGGCAAGTACGACCACGCCAACGTCTACCTCAGCATCAAGCCCGGCGCCGGCGGGGTCGAGGCCTGCGACTGGGCCGGCATGCTGCTGCGCATGTACACCGCCTACTGCCAGCGCAGCGGCTACCAGCTCGAGGTGGTCGACATGATGCCGGGCGAGGAGGCCGGGCTGAAGACCTGCACCCTGTCCATCCGCGGCGAGCACGCCTACGGCTATCTCAAGTCCGAGATGGGCACCCACCGCCTGGTGCGCATGAGCCCCTTCAACGCCGACGGCAAGCGCCAGACCAGCTTCGCCGCGGTCGAGATCACACCCGAGCTCGATGAGGTCGAGGAGGTGGTGATCGACGAGAAGGAGCTGCGCATCGACACCTATCGCGCCTCCGGCGCCGGCGGCCAGCACGTCAACAAGACCGACTCGGCGGTGCGCGTCACCCACCTGCCCACCGGGCTGTTCGTCGCGGTGCAGACCGAGCGCAGCCAGGTGCAGAACAAGTCACGTGCCATGCGCATGCTGGGGGCCAAGCTGCAGCAGCTCAAGGAGACCGAGCGCCTCGAGGAGCTCAAGGACCTCTCCGGTGAGCGCGGCACCATCGGCTGGTCGCACCAGATCCGCTCCTACTTCCTCCAGCCCACCCAGCTGGTCAAGGACCTGCGCACCGGCCATGAGACCAGCCAGGCCTACGGGGTGCTCGACGGCGACCTGCAGCCCTTCATCGACTCCTACCTGCGCTGGCGCCTGGGCGGCAGCAAGGACCGGCGCGCCGCCGCGCGCGACGCCCAGTAGGCCGCCTGCCCGCTCGCGGTCGCGCGCTCCCGGCCGCGCTGACGATGGACCCGATTAGGCGTCATAAATATCTTATTATACTGTACTTACAACTTTTTCGCGCGCTTGTAGAAGGGCAGAGGGACGACCTCGGCGGCGACCACCGTTCCGCGCACGTCGATGCCCAGGGCGGTGCCAGGCGCCGCCAGGACGGCGGGCACGTAGGCCATGCCGATGGCGGTTCCGAGGGTGGGCGAGAGGGTGCCACTGGTGATGCGCCCGACTGGGGTCCCGGCGCTGAGCACGGGGTAGCCCTGGCGCGGCACCCGGCGCTCGGGCACGCTGACGCCGACCAGGCGGCGCGGCGGCCCCGCGCGCAGCTGTTCCAGCACCACCGCGGCGCCGGTGAAGCCGCCCGCGGGATTGACCGCGAAGCCCAGCCCGGCCTCGACCGGGGTGACGCTGCGGTCGAGCTCATGGCCGTAGAGCGGCATGCCCGCTTCAAGGCGCAGGCTGTCGCGCGCGCCCAGGCCGCAGGGGCGCGCCCCGTTGGCCATCAGCTGCTGCCAGAACAGCACGGCGTGGTGAGCGGGCAGGAAGCATTCGAAGCCGTCTTCGCCGGTATAGCCGGTGCGGCTCAGGCGCACGCTCACCTCTTGCCCGGTGCCCGCCTTCCAGGGGCGCTCGGCGAAGGCGTAGTAGCGCAGCCCGCCGCTGTCCAGGCCCAGGGCCTGGAGCACGCCGGCGGCGAGCGGGCCCTGCACCGCGATCATCGCCTGGCTGTCGGTGAGGTCGACCAGGCTGAGCCCGGCGCGCCGGGCGTCGTCCCGCCAGAGTTCGAGGATGCGCTCGCGGTTGCCGGCGTTGACCACCACATGGAAGGAATCCGCGCCTTGGCAGCTGACCAGCACGTCATCCTCGACCGTGCCATCGTCGGCGAGCACCAGGCCATAGCGCACCTGGCCGGCGCGGATGTCGTCCAGCCGGCGGCACACCCGCTGACTGAGAAAGGCCAGCGCCCCGGCGCCGTCCACCTGCACACGACCCATGTGTCCGAGGTCGAATGCCCCGCAGGCGGTGCGCACGCACTGGTGCTCGGCGGCGATGCCGGCGAACTGCACCGCCATCTCCCAGCCGTGGAAGTCGATGAGCTTCCCGCCCTGGGCCCTTTGCGCCTCGCAGAGCACGGTGCGTCTCGCCATCTCAAGTCTCCGTAAGGGCTTCCCTCGTGCCAGACGGCAACAAAGTGGTTGCCAGGCGGTAGTATCTACGTTCACTCAGAGGTCTCGGCAAGCACTCTCGGGGGGAGCATGATCGCATCCTGGTTTCTGTCC
>JAYVMM010000014.1:0-2406 GCA_043758975.1 Planctomycetota bacterium
GACCCTGGGCCGCCAGGGTGGCCTTGGCGTCGATCAGCTCGACCGCGGCATCGGCGCGCTCCGGGAGCTCGCCGAGCGCGGCGGGATTGAGCTGGATCCAGGTCGAATCCTGCGGACTGGCGACCCCCGCCCCAGCAGTGCCGATCTGGGCCGGCCCGATGCCGATCAGGCGCGTGCCATCGGCGGCTCCAAGCGGCGTCAACAGGGCGAGGGCGGCGACCAGGCCTGACAGCGTACGGAGGGGACGATGGGACATAGCGGTATTCCTGGGCAGGCGCGCGGGCGCGCGGGCGCGCGCGGCGGGCAGCTGTCCACGCGCCGGAAATGGCTTAGCCAGGTTACAATGGACACGCTGGCTCGCCAAGCGCAAACCCACTGCCGAGGCGGTGTGTGTCGGCGCCGGCGCGCCCTCCGCCGCGGAGGTTGAGGGCGGTAGCCCCCTTCAAGGTTGCGCCCCCGCTCGCCGCGGAGTACATTGACACCGTGGAAGCCCGCTCGCTCACGAGAGTTCCCGGCGCAAACGCGCCTTGCCGCCGGCAGCAGCCGGCTGAGGCGGACGGCCCCAGCCAGCGCTTCCGGCGGTTGCGATCGGAAATGGGCCCATTGATATCCCCCGCCCACGGGTGATATGCGAGTACGTACCGGAAATCCCGCACGCCAGCGATGGGCATGAAGGAAGCGCAGTGAGCGAACGCCTCAATCCGACCGACAGCCTGCTGGTGTTCAGCAACAGCCAAGGCATCGAGAGCCGCGGGACGCTGATGCACCTTTCGCGCCAGTCGGTGGTGTTCGAGGTCTACAATCCCTATTCGATCGTCCAGCTCAGCGAAGTGCTCAACAATCTGTCGATCCGGCGCGGCAACCGCGCCATCTACCAGGGTCGCGCGGTGGTGAGCAATCTCATGAACACCGGACTGATGCTCATCGTCTCCGCCACCCTGGTCGATCCCTGGTCCGACCTCGCCAACCTCGCCCCCGGCAAGCTGCTGCGCTCCGAGATCGAGACCTTCATCGGCGATTGGCAGGGCGCCAGCCAGATCATCACGCCCGATTACCGGGTCGCGGTCTCGATCGCGAGCAACTTCCTCGAAGAGCTCAGCCAATGGCTGTCGCAGGGCGAGATCGTCTCCGGCATCAACGACCGCCAGACTTCGAGCGACCTGGTGCGCGAATTCGTCGGCGACGTCGAGGGCCTGGTGCTGCCCAAGCTCTATCAGCTGTTCGGACGCTTCGAGGAGATCGCCAAGGCGATCGAGCCCGACAAGGTCTTCGTGCACAAGGAATTCGCCCGCCGCCAGCTCCACCCGCTCCTGATGTGCGCCCCCTTCCTCTACCGCACCTACACCAAGCCGCTGGGCTACGCCGGCGACTACGAGATGGTGAACATGATGTTCCGCGACCGCTGGGAGGGCGGCAGCACCTATGCCAAGATCATGAATGCGCTGCTGATCTTCTCCGATGGCGCCCTCGCGCACCGCAACCGCATCGACAAGCTGATCGGCTACCTCAGCACCGAGGCTGCGCGCGTGACCAGGGAGAACCGCCCGCTGCGCGTGCTCAACGTCGCCTGCGGACCGGCGATCGAGATCCAGCGCTTCATCCGCGAGTCGCCGATCTCCGACCGCTGCCATCTTAGCCTGCTCGACTTCAACGGCGAGACCCTCACCTTCACCCGCGGACGCATCCAGGAGGCGATCAAGGCCAGCGGACGGCTGCCCAACCTCGAATTCATCCACAAATCGGTGCATGACCTGCTGCAGGAGGCGCGCGGACGGCGTGAAGGCGACGGCCAGCACTACGATCTGGTCTACTGCGCCGGACTGTTCGACTACCTCTCGGACAAGGTCTGCTCGCGGCTGCTCGAGCTGTTCATGCGCTGGACCTCGCCCGGCGGGCTGACCGTCTCCACCAACGTCCATCCCAGCAACCCGGTGCGCTACTTCATGGAGCACCTGCTCGAGTGGAACCTGGTCTACCGCGACAATGCCGGGATGCTGGCGCTGCGCCCGGGCGCCGGCAACCAGGCGACGGTCGCCAACGACTCCACCGGGGTCAACGTCTTCCTGGAAATGCGCCGGGACGCCGCGCCGTGATCCAGGCTGCGGACAAGCAGGAAGCCTTCGCCGCCGCCTACGCGCGCTCGGACCGCGATCTGCGCGTCCGCCATGCCAAGGCCGGCTGCGTGCTCACGCTGATCTGCATGCCGTTCGGTGCGAGCATGGACTACTTCGTCTACCCGCAGCTGTTCCGCGACCTCCTCCTCAGCCGCCTGCTCAATGATCTCGCGGTGCTGCCGATCTTCCTGCTGCTGTTCAGCGAATTCGGGCGGCGTCACATCCGCATCGTCGGCAACTTGTGGCCCCTGGTGCCGGCGATCAACATCTCGTGGATGGTGATGATATCCGA
>JAYVMM010000015.1:0-4249 GCA_043758975.1 Planctomycetota bacterium
GGGGAAGCCGCCGCTGATCGGCGCGCGCGTCGCCTCAGCAGGGGGAGCGCCGGCGGCGCGCGCCGCCAGCCCGGCGCAGGTGCGCCAGGCTGAGCAGCAGGCCGAGTGCGCCGAAGATCCCACCGCCGCAGTGCTTGCCGCTGCTGCTGGCGGCGGCGCTCGGCGGCGCACTGGTGGTGAAGGTGGCATCGCTCGACGATGTGCTATTGCCGGCCTGGTCGGCAGAGAGCACCTGGAAATGGTTGGTGGTGCTCGCACTCAGGCCGCTGAGCTGCTGGATGTGGCTGGTGGCATAGGCGGCATCGAGGGTGGAGGTGCTGCCATAGGAGGAGGTGGCGCCGTAGGCGACCTGATCGTTGGCGGGCTTGTCGGTGGTCCAGGAGATGGTTGCGCCGCCCGCGCTGATGGCGCTGACGGTGACCGCGCTGATCACCGGCGGGGTGACGTCGGCGGTGATGGTGAAGGTCTGGCTCGTACTGGTGCCGCCGCCGGGAGCGGGCGAGACCACCGCGAGGCTGGGGGTGCCGACGCTGGCGAGATATCCCGCCGGGACGCTGACCGTCAGCTGGGTCGCGCTCGCGGTGACGGCAGGAAGGCTGGCATGACCGCTCCAGCTCACCTGCGAAGCGGGGACGAAGCCGGTGCCGGTGAGGGTCATGGTGAAGGCGCCGCTGTACTGCACCGCGGTGGTCGGGCTGATCGAGTTCAGCATCGGCGCCGGGTTGGCAGTCGCCTGCACCGTGATCATGCAGGAGGAGAAGGCGGGCGTGTGCACGCCGTCGCTGGCCTGAAGCATCAGGGTGTAGGTGCCGGTAGCGCTGAACGAGGCGATGGTGCTGGCGGTGGCGGAGTTGCCGAAGACCACCGTCCCCGGCTCCGCGCTGAGCGGATAGAGGTACCACAGCGTGGTCACCCCGCTGCCGGTCACCACCCCGTTCAGCGCGGCGCCTCCGCTCAGGGTCACGGTTTGGTCGATCCCGGCATTGGCGGTGGGTGCGCCGGGCGAGCGCGGGCCGCCGGTCGGGCCGGTGCTCTCGACCACCTCGAAGTTGTTGATGTCGCAGAAATCGCTGCCCGCGTTCTGGCTGAGGTGGTCCCAGCAGCCGGCCGGCCAGCGATCGTCCGGGCAGATCGAGATGGAGAAGAAGCCGCCGTTGTCTGCGACCAGGGCGCCGTACTTCTTCAGGCCCTTGGCGATGGCGGTCTCCTCCTTGCTCCAGGTGGCGGGGATGACGAAGGAGGATTTCAGCCGTATGCGCTGGCCCATGGCCGGGACCTGGGCCGCGATGGTCGAGCCGGCCTGGTGGGTGGCGGGATAGATGTAGGTCTGGCGCGAGCGCTGGACCACGACGCGCATGGCATGCTCGACCATGCCGCGCTCGGCCTCGTCAAAGCGCACCAGGGCGGGGAACAGCGAGAGCCCGGCGGCATCGCCCGAGGTCTCGCCGGCGGGGCGCAGGGAGTCGCTGGTGAGGTCGAAGATGCAGCCGTTGGAGGCCTGCCAGGCCGGGCTGCCAGCGGTGAGCAGCGCCTGCCAGGTCTCGAAGGTCTTGCCGGCGCCGGGCTGCACCACGATCGAATGGCGGTCGCCGCCATCGGCGCTGTCCGTTTGCCACGCCGTCAAGGTCATCGACCCGGTCCCGGTTGGCCAAGTCTCGATCGGCATGTTGCTGGGGATGGGCCAGGTGGCGATCGGTTTGGTGCCGCCATTGTAGTCGGAATCGTCGGGATAGGTGTTGAAGAGAATGGTGACCAGCGGCTGGGAATCGGGCACCAGCACGTAATTCATCTCCTGGAACACCACCAGGCGCTGGCGGTTGGCGTAGGTCTTGCCGGTCTGCTGGGTGTAGACGTCGCTGCGGATTTGCGCGATCATCGCGTTCGACTGGGTGGGATCGGAGCTCCCGCCGAGCAGCGGCAGAGCCGAGACGTTCTCGTTCCACGCGTTGTCCCGCGGGAAGATCTGCATCGTCGAGACGATCGCGTCGGCGGTTGCGGAGTTGAATTCGGGGCTGGGCGGGGTCGTGCTCACCGTCGCGAGCGCTCCGAGGATGCGCCCCTCCTGGTTGATGCGCTCGACGGCGCCGGCGCTCCCGGCGCTCCCGGCGACTCCGACAACAGCAGCGATGAAGAGCAGGGGGGCGATGCGCGTCATGGTGCCTCCTTCAGGGTCTGGCTGTGGTGGCGCGCGGAGGGTCCTTCTCCGCGCTCGGGACGAGGACTTCGAAATCGCTGCCCTTGAGCTGACGCAGGACGTCGAGCCCCTGGATGCGGCTGTCCGGGACGACCGAGATGCGCCAGTCGCCGCCGTTGTCGGCGACGAACATGCCGTAGGTCTTGAGCGCCTGCGCGATGGCGCGCGCATGCTTGGGGAAGCCGTCGATGGCGACCGCGGCCTTCAGGCGCAGCCGCTCGCCCATGCGCGCGACCGTGGCATCGTCGGTATGCCCGGCGGCGTGCGCGGCCGGGTAGACATAGGCCTTGCGTGAGCGCTGGATGGTGAAGCGCAGGGCGTGGTCGACGACCCCGCGCTCGCACTCGTCGAAGCGCACCACCGCCGGCAGCAGCGGCAGCCCGGCGGCATCCGACGAGGTCCACCCGGCCATGCGCATGCGGTTCGAGGTGAGGTCGAAGGTCGCTTCGTTGGAGGCGGTCCAGCCGGCATCGGTGCGGCGGGCGCGCCAGAACTCGTAGAGGCGACCGGCGAAGGGGTCGAGCACGATGAGATGGCGGTCGCCCGCACCGGTGCGCTGGATGTGCTCGAGGGTGCCACCCTCCTTCGGCCAACCCTCGATCGGCGCATTGTCCGGTACTGGATAGGGCCCGGGATCGGACTCGTCGGGATAGTCGAGGAGCTTGACCACGACCTTGGGCTGGTCCGCCGGCACCACCACGAAGGCCATGTCGTCGTTCCAGGCGAGATGGCCGTTGGCGCCGATGTGCGCGATGATGCGCTCCGAGTCGGGCTGGACCGGACGCTTGCTGATGTCCTCGTGCCAGGCGCTGGTGGCCGGGAACAGCTGGATCGCCGCCATCAGCTGATCGGCCTGGGGGGCGTTGAAGAGGATGGGCTCGGTGAAGCGCGGCAGCTTGGCCGCCTTGTCCACCTTGTCCACCTTGTCCACCTTGTCCACCTTGTCCACCTTGTCCGCGCCCAGCCCGGGGAGAGCGAGGGCGAGGACGAGCGCGCCGGATGCGAGCCTGCGGACCGCGCTCATGGCACGTCTCCCGCGAGGGTGCGGATGCGGGCGTCGGCGATCTCGAGCCGTCCGCGCATGACGTAGAAGGCGAGCGGGCCTGCCCGCGGCGCTAGGCCGAATCCGGGCTCGACCGCAAGCGCCACGCCGTCGGCATTCGCGCTCAGCGCGCCGCCCTGCTCGACTAGGCGCAGTGCGATCCACTGGTGGGCGCCCGCGGGCACGGTGACGAACCAGTTGTAGTCGCCGACCTGGACCTCGGCACGGTCGGCGTCGGTGATGCGCAGGCGGCAGGTCAGCACCAGGTCGCCGTACGCGTGGCAGCTGAGCAGGCGCGCGCGGGCGAGGCCGCCATCACCCTGCACCAAGTCGCCCTCTTGGCGCCAGGTGCCGTGCTGCTGCCACCAACCATCGAGGCCGACGTTGAAGAGCGGCGCCTCGCCGGCGGCGGTGGCGACGGTGGAGGAGGGGGCGGTGGCGACCGCGGCAGGCGGATGCAGCGCTTGCGCCGCGAAAGCGGTGCCGTCGGCGACGGTGGCGGTCTGCTCGGCGTGCAGCTCGAGCGCGGCGCCGTCGCGCAGGCGGACCAGGCGCACCGACCCATGCGCGAGGTCAAGGCGGGTGGACGCCGGGGTCGCCGCGAGGGTGAAGCGCGTCCCGATCACCTCGACGCGCGCCTGGGGCGTGGTCAGCATCAAGGTGCGGTGGGCTGGCTGTGGAGCGATCTCCGCCTCCAGTTCGCCGACCTCGAGGCGCACGCCGGCGCCAGCGGCGGCTATGGTGAGGCGCGACCCTGGGCCCAGCACCAGGCTGCTGCCGTCGGCACCGCGCACGGTGTCGGCGCCGGTCGTCTGCAGGGTGTCGCCGGGGGCGAGGGCGAGGCCGCGCGACACCGGCAGCGCCGCCCCCGCGCGCAGGAGCTGCGTTCCCGGTGCGCCAGCCAGCACGCGCCAGGACGGGACCTCCCCACCGCGCGCCGCCAGCCACCACCCGGCGAGCGCCACCGCGCCGACCAGTGCGGCGGCGGCGAGCGCCGGAAGGCGCGTACGCGG
>JAYVMM010000016.1:0-6117 GCA_043758975.1 Planctomycetota bacterium
CCGCCCGATGTGCAGCGCACCCTGCTCGCCGGCCTCGCCCAGTCGCTGCTCGGGCGCCGCCACCTCGATGCACCGGGCGAATGGGCCGCCCTCAACGCCAAGCTCAAGGACAGCGCCAACCCCAAGGTGCGCTTCTATGCGCGCTACCTCGCAGCGCTGTTCGGCGATGACACTGCGGTACAGGCGCTGCGCGCCACCCTCAACGACCATGCCGCCGAGCTCGGCGAGCGCCGCTCCGCCCTGCGCGCCCTGGTGCACGTGCGCGCGGCGGGCCTCGCCGGCGACCTCCAGCAGCTGCTGGGGGATGGCCCCGTGCGCGCGCTCGCGCTGCGCGCGCTCAGTGAGAGCGGCGAGGCCACCACGCCGCCGGCGATCATCGCCGCCTACCCCGCCTTCACCTTGAGCGAGCGCCGCGACGCGCTCACCACCCTGGCCAGCCGCCTGGAGTGGGCCAAGGCGCTCGCTGGCGCGGTGCAGGCGAAAACCATCCCCGCAGCCGACCTCACCCCCCAGCTGATGCGCCAGCTGCTGCTCTTCCAGGACCCCGTGCTCAGCGAGCTGGTGCAGAAGCTCGGCGGCGGGCCGGAGAAGAACTACCAGGGCGAGGTCGCCCGCCTCAAGCAGGCCTTCCCCGCCGCGCTCATCAGCCAGGGCGACCGCGCCAAGGGGCGGGCGCTGTTCGAACGCACCTGCGTGCAGTGCCACACCCTGTTCGGAGCCGGCGGCAACATTGGCCCCGACCTCACCGGGCTCAACCGCCCCGATCTCGACTGGGTGCTGCAGAACGTGGTCGACCCGAGCGCGGTGATGGGCATCGAACAGCAGCTGGTGGTGGTCAAGGGCAAGGACGGGCGCCTGGTCTGCGGCATTCAGCGCGAGGACGCCGCCGACTTCCTCACCATCCAGAACGAGAGCACGCTGGTCACCCTGCCGCGCGACGAGATCGCCAACATCAAGCGCACCGGCAAGTCGACCATGCCCGACGGCCTGCTGCGCAGCTTCAGCCCCGACGAGATGCGGGACTTCCTCGCCTACTTCATGGGCTCGACCCCGATTGCCGCCCCCGCCGCGCCCTGAGCGGCCTGCGCTGCCTGCGCAGCGGGGGCTAGCGCGCTGCGCCCGGCCCGCCCGCCGCGGGGGGGGCGGCGCGATTGGTGATGCCGAACGGCACGTGCACCGCGGGCGCATGGCTGGCAGCGAGTAGCGCGTTGTCGAGCTTGTCGTCGAAGAAGAGGTGGGGGCGGAAGGTGCGGATGACGCGGTCCTTGGGCATGTCGCCGAGGAAGAAGGACTCGTCGACGCGGATGCCCCAGGCGCGCAGGCTGGCGATCACCCGCCGGTAGCCCGGACCGCTGCGCGCGGTGATGATGGCGGTGCGCAGCAGGGTGCGGTAGGCGCCGTCCCGCTGGACGCGCGCGGCCTCCAGCTGCTGCAACAAGGCGAGCTGCGCGAGCAGGGCCTGGAGCGGACCGGGGTTGAGCGCGTGGCTTGCGCGCTCCCGCTCATTGGCGCGGAAGCCGGCCAGGCCCTGCTCCTTGAACACGATCTCGCTCTCGTCGTCAGCGAGCACGCCATCGAAGTCGAAGGCCAGGCGCAGTTCGTCGCCGTCGTCGTCGCTCTCGGCCCCGCCCAGCACGCGCCCGGCGGGGTAGCCGAGCCGGATGGCCTCCTCGACATCGCTCTGGTTGGCGGAGAGGAAGAGGCTGGCACCGAAATCATCGATGTAGCGGTAGGGCGGGCGCCCGCCGGTGAAGACCGCGCGCTCGACCGCCAGCCGGTAGTGCTCGAGCGAGTTGTGCACGCGCACCCCGGTGTCGGGGTCATTGCGCGAGATCAGCACTACTTCGACCACCGGCTCCGACGCCGCGCCGCGGTTTAGCGCCAGCAGGCGGCGGACGAAGGGGAAGGCCACCCCGGGCGGCAGCACCTCGCCCTCGCGCGCGGCCTGGAAGCGGCGGTAGGCCTCGATGCCCTGCGCGCGGTAGACCGCGTCGCTGTCGGCGAGGTCGAACAGCGCGCTGGAGGCGATCGCCACGGTGAGGTGGGGGGCGGTCATCAGTCCATCCTCCTGGCGCGCCGGCGGCTGCAATGCCATGCGCGCGCGCCTGGCGCGGCATCCCCGGTCCCCGGGGCGCGCCGCCAGCGCCTGTGGGCGGTTGTGTTGGGGGTGCCGGCCACTAATAAAGTCGCACCCTCGGCGCATGCGCGGGGCGAAAAGGATACCTGCCATGGCCAGTCCCGACCACGCCCCCGACCAGGCCTGCGAACAGGAGCATCCCGAGCTGGTGGCTCGCAATGCGCGCGTCGGCCTGTGGCTGTTCGCGGTCTACTGCGTGATCTACGGCGGCTTCGTCCTGCTCAGCGCCTTCGCCCCCGGGATCATCGGAGCCAAACCCTTCGGTGGCATCAATCTGGCGGTGATCTACGGCTTCGCCCTCATCGGCCTGGCGCTCGCCATGGCGCTGGTCTACCTCGCGCTCTGCCGGCGCGACCGCACCGGCTCCGGGACCTGACCATGCACCACCCCGCCTCGACCCTCGCCATCGCGATCTTCGCCTTCTTCGTCGCCGTGGTCCTCGGCCTGAGCTTCTGGCTCGGTCGCAAGGGCACCTCGGCGCAGGGCTTTTACGCCGCCCATGGGCAGATCCCGTGGTTCGTCAACGGCGTGGCCTTCGCCGGCGACTACCTCTCGGCCGCCTCCTTCCTCGGCATTTGCGGCATGATCGCCATCGCCGGCTATGACGGCTTCCTCTATTCGATCGGTTTCCTCGCGGGCTGGATCGTCGCGCTCTTCGTCATCGCCGAGCCGCTCAAGCGCCTCGGGCGCTTCACCTTCGCCGATGCCCTCGACAGCCGCTTCCAATCGCGCGGCATCAAGATCACCGCCGCGGTCAGCACCCTGGTGGTGAGCATCTTCTACCTCATCCCGCAAATGGTCGGGGCCGGGGCGCTGATCCAGCCCCTGCTCGGTTTGGAGCACTGGCACGGGGTGATGATCGTGGGCACGGTGGTGACCATCATCGTGGTTACCGCCGGGATGGTCTCGACCACCTGGGTCCAGTTCATCAAAGGCTCGCTCCTGGTGCTGTTCTGCACCCTGCTCACCATCGCCATCCTCGCCCGCGGCCTCTCCACCGACCCCTATCAGCAGGAGCATGGCAGCAAGCACAGCTTCGCCATCAAGCCCGCCGCCGAGGTGACTGGTGCTGGCACCGTGCTCATGGAGGAGGGTGGCTGGGTGGGCAAGCCCTATGTCCGGGTGCGCGCTGCCGACGGCACCGTCGCGGTGTGGCGCAAGGCCAAAGACCAGCTGAGCGAGACCCAGACCGTGGTCATGGTGGGCAAGAAGACCGTCTCCATAAATGGGAAAAGCGACGGCGAGCTCATGCCGGTGGGGCACATCAGCAAGCTCAATGGCGGCAAGCAGGAGACCGGACCGCTGTCGCCGCTGGGGTTCATCCAGGCCATCCAGGACGCCACCGTGGTGCTGTGGTCCAAGGAGGTCATCGTCGGCCCCGACGAGAGCAAGACCACGGTCTACTACCAGGCCCCGACCGCAGGCGAGAAGCTGATGAATCCCGGCCAGTCGGCCAACTTCAGGGGCATCCAGGGTCCGCTGCCGGCCATCGATCCGGAGCATGCCGAGGTCAGCGCCAAGGCGCGCTCCACGGCGCTGCTCTCGCGCATCGACTTCCTGTCCCTGATGCTCGCGTTGTTCTGTGGCACCGCCTCGCTACCGCACATCCTCATCCGCTACTACACGGTCAAGGATCAGGTCAGCGCGCGCAAGAGCACGGTGGTGGGCATCGCCGCGATCGGCTTCTTCTACATCCTCACCCTCTTCATCGGCCTCGGGGCGATGACGAGCGGCACCGTCGATCCGAGCGACAGCAACATGTCCGCGCCGCTCTTGGCGAGCAGCTTCGGCGCGTTGCCCTTCGCCTGCATCTCGGCGATCGCCTTCACCACCGTGCTCGGCACCGTCGCCGGCCTGATCATGGCCGCATCCGGGGCGATCGTCCATGATCTGTTGACCAATGTCTTCGCACTCAACCTCGACGACCAGGGCAAGGTGCGCGCCGGCAAGATCGCGGCGGTGGTGGTTGGCGTCATCGCCATGTTCCTGGGCATCAAGTTCAAGGAACTGAACGTCTCTTTCCTGGTCGGCTGGGCCTTCAACATCGCCGCCTCGGCCAACCTGCCGGCGCTGATCATGCTGCTGTTCTGGCGCGGCACGACCAAGCAGGGCATCGCCTGGGCGATCTCCATCGGGCTGATCACCTCGCTCGGCTGGGTGCTCGGCAGCAAGGAGGCGTTCGCCAACATCTACGGTTACACTCCTGCCGATGCCGCCCTCAAGGCCCTGGTGCCGTTCAGCCAGCCCGCCATCGTCACCATCCCGCTCGGCTTCTTGGTCCTGGTGGTGGTCTCCCTGATCACCCGCGGCAGTGGCACCGCGGCGGCGATCGCCGAGCGCAAGGCGGCGGCGCCGGCCTGACGCGACGGTTGGTCTGAGCGCATCGGCGCTCCTGCGCATCCGGCGGCAGCACGTACCACCGGTGCAGGATGCCCGTCGCGCGACACCCGGGCCGGACGGCGACTGGTGTGACCAGGACTGCCGGTTACCGGGGGTGCGGCGCTGGCACCGCCCCGGCGATAGTGAGAATAGCGGCGTGGAGGCCGCCATGCGCCCATTCCAGGTCCTGGTCTCTTGCTGCCTGGCGCTGTCCATCGCGCCCGCTGCCGCCACCGCCGCCACCAGCGTCCAGGGCGATCAAGCCGACAAGGCTGCCGAAGCCGACCGCCCGATCACCGTCCACCTCAGGGCCGAACCGGCGGCCGCGCTCTACCGCTCCCAGCTGCTGGGCGAGCTCGACCATGCGGTCGGCGACCACCTCGCCATCGCCGGGCTGACCATCCCTGCGCGCACCGACGCCAAGGGCGGCCTTCAGCTCGATCTCAAGGGCGACGGCACGTTCACCACCTATGCGCATGCCAGCACGGTGACCCTGGCGGTGCCCCTGGAGGGCGGCAAGCACACGTTCAAACTGCAGATCTACGTGCAGCAGGCCCCCGACAAGACCTGGGTCTATCGCAACATCACCCAGCTCACGCTCCAGCTCGGCAGCGAGAGCCTGGCCATCGTCGACGTCAATGGCGATGGCGTCTACGACCAGGCTGGCGTCGACGGCATGACCTGGGCGGGCAGCGACTGGCTGTTCCCGCTGCCCGCCGCCGGCGAGCGCTGGTGCACCGCGACCCTTGACCTCACCGGCCTGACCTTCGACGCCCTTGGCGACCACCCGGTGCTCAGCGGCCGCCCGCTCGCCACCACCCGCCCGGAGGCGCTGCCGGTGCTGCGCGACGTCAACGCCGAACGGGTCAAGCTCGGCCTGACTCCGCGTCCGGAGGACGCCAAGCTCAGCGCCGACCTCCAGCAGCACTGCCATTATATGGCGGTGAACAAGGTGCTCACCCATCCCGAGGACAATGGCAAGCCGGGCTTCAGCGCGGAAGGCAATGCCGCCGGCATGCGCAGCATCCTGGGCATGGGCACGGCGGCGGAGAATCTCGCCACGGTGATGGTCGGCACCTACTTCCACCGCCAGGACGTCATCCGTCCGGAGACCCTCGCCTTCGGCGTCGCCTACGAGGGCTCCTACGGCGGCATCGACGGGCGCAGCCGCCTGGGCAAGGCGCCGGCGGGCTGGTGGCCAGTGCTGTGCCCGGTGCCCGATCAGCGCGAGGTGCCCACCGGCTACGGCAAGGAGATGCCCGACGCCGTCCCCGGCAACGACCATGCCGGCTACGCCATCACCGCCTACTTCGGCAGCGGTCGGCTCAAGCTCACCGGCTTCTCGCTCAAGGCGCTCAGCGGCAAGGCGCCGGGGCCGGTGGAGTGCCTGCCCTTCGATCCGCAGACCGGGGCAAGCGCGAACATGACCGGCTACCAGCGCTGCGTGGCGATCATCGCCAAGGACCGCTTGCAGGATGCGACGCTCTACGAGGTCAACCTGCAGGTCGAGGTCGACGGCCAGGCGTGGACGAAGACCTGGCAGTTCGGCACCGTCGGCCTGGCCAAGCCCAAGCATTGAAACTGACGGGCGCGTGCGCGTG
>JAYVMM010000017.1:0-5175 GCA_043758975.1 Planctomycetota bacterium
CGCCGCCGCCGGCTGCGCCACCGGCACCATCCAGGGCAGCGCGTAGGCCTGCAGGCAGGCGAGCGCGCCGACCACCGCTGCCAGGATGAGCGAATGGACGATGGTGAAGCGGAAGATCTCGCTCTCGCGCCCGGGCATGCCGACCGCCACCGCCGCCACCGCTATCGACTGCGGCGAGATCATCTTGCCGCACACCCCGCCGACGCTGTTGGCCGAGACCGCGATCACCGGGCTGATCCCGAGGTTGGTGGCGGTCTCCGCCTGCAGCTTGCCGAACAGCACGTTGGCCGAGGTGTCGGAGCCGGTCATGAACACCCCCAGCCAGCCAAGCAGGGCGGAGAAGAAGGGGAAGGCGGCGCCGGTGGCGGCGAAGGCCAGGCCGAGGGCGGTGGCCATGCCGCTGTACTGCATGAGCTTGGCGAAGCCGAGGATGGCGCAAATGCTCAGCGCCGGGTAGCGCATGCCCAGCAGGGATTCCCTGAGGACGCGGGCGATGATCGCGGGCGAGGCCCTGGTCACCACCATGGCGAACAGCGCGGCAAGCGCCACCGCGGTGCCGGCGGCGCTGAGGAAGTCGAGGTTGAACACCGCCTCCTGCGGCACCTTGTCGTGCAGCACCATACCATCGAGCCCGGGCACATGGATGCTCAGCTTGCCATAGTGGTCGAGCATCTTCTTGAGCGGGTCGACGCCCCAGCCGGCGACGAACACGGTGAGGATGATGAACGGCGACCACGCGCGCAGCACCTGGCCCGGGCGGTAGCGCAGCACGGCGCGCCCGACCGCCGCCGGCTCATGCGCGAAGGTCCAGCTCTGCGCGGGATGCCAGACCCGGAGGAACAGCGTCAGGCAGACCATAGACAACACCGAGGAGATGATGTCCGGCAGCATCGGCCCGAGGTAGTTGCTGGTGTACCACTGTGCGAGCGCGAAGCTGCCGCCGCACACCAGCGCTGCCGGCCACACCTCGAGGCCGCGCCGCCAGCCGCACAGCAGGATGACCAAGTAGAGCGGCACCACCCCGGTGATGAAAGGCAGCGTGCGCCCGGCGAGCTGGCTGATGGCGAAGGTGTCGACCCCGCTGACGTTGCCGGCGACGATGATGGGGATGCCGATCGAGCCGAACGCCACCGGCGCAGTGTTGGCGAGCAGGCAGCTGCCGGCGGCGAGTAGGGGCGGGAAGCCGAGGCCGACCAGCACCGCGCCGGTGATCGCCACCGGAGTGCCGAAGCCGGCGCAGCCCTCGATGAAGGCGCCGAAGGAGAAGGCGACCAGCAGCGCCTGCAGCCGGCGATCGTCGGTGACCACCGCGAGCGAGTTTTTGATCACCGCGAAATCGCCAGTGGCGACCGTGAGGTTGAAGATGACCAGGGCGGGGAAGATGATCCACAGGATCGGCCACAGTCCGAAGGCGACGCCATCGGTGGTGGCCATCGCCGCCATGCCGATGGGCATGCCAAAGCCCGTTACCGCCACCACCAGCGCGATGGCCAGGGTCGAAGCTGCGGCCCAATGGCCCTTCATGCGCCAGTAGGCGAGCGCCCAGAACAGGTAGAGGATCGGCAGGCTCGCCAGGGTGGCGTAGCCGGCGATGCTCGAAGCGGCGTCGGTGGGGAAGGTCCAGGGCATGCGCGTGGTCGTCGGCGCGCGCGCGCTGCGCGACCGGCGACGCGCAGGGATGATCGGAACGAGCGCGCCGGCGTCAACCTGCGCCCCGCACCCGCCTCACAGCAGCCGGTTGAACAGCACCATGAAGGCGTTGTAGAGCGCATGCACGATGATCGGCGCCAGCAGCAGGCCACTGTACTCGAAGGCGATCGCCGCCGCCGCGCCAAGGACGAAGACCGGCACCGCCGAGAGCGGCGGGTGGACGATGGCGAACACCCCCGCGCTCGCCAGCACGCTCGGCGCCAGCCCCCAGCTGCGGCGCAGCCCGCGGAAGAGCAGGCCGCGGAAGAGGTACTCCTCGGCCATCGGCGCCGCCACCACCAGCAGCGCCAGCAGCCAGACCGACATGCCGCCGTCGTCTTCGAGCAGGCTCTGGCCCGCGCGCGCCTGCTGGTACAACGCGGTGTCGCGGATGTAGAGCAGGTAGAGCAGCCCCGCCCCGCTCGCGCACGCCCCGGCGGCGACGCCGATGGCGAGCCCGCCGGCAGCCGAGCGCGCGCCCGCGCCGGCGCGCAGGCCGACCGCGCGCAGGAGGTCGGGCACCTTGGCGCGCATGAAGGAGTACTGGCAGCACAGCGCAACCACCACCGCACTGCAGGCGTAGGCGATGAACTGGCGCTGCGCCAGCGGCCACTCGACCAGGGCAAGCGGCAGGGCGATGAGGCCCTGGATGACGAAGAAGGCGAGCACCGCGATCAGCCCATCGCTCACGCTCAGCGCCGGCGGCGGCGAGCTCACCGGGTCGAGCAGGTAGGGCAGGCGGTCGGCGACCTTCTGCCACAGCGCGTAGACCAGGAGCAGGGTCAGCACCAGCTGGGCGATACGGCCCCACCAGGAATCGTTCCAGATCGCCCACGCGAAGCAGCCGGCGAGCATCAGATAGAGGTAGGTCAGGCCGGGATCGCGCGGCGGGGCCTGCGCGCGCTCGAGCGACTGCGGGCGGTACATGAAGACGCCGAAGGCGGCGGCGATGAAGGCGTAGAGCGCCACCCCGACGAGCGCCAGCGCCCCGTCGGGGAGGTAGCTGAGCGCCGGGCGGCCCGCGCATGCGGCGCAGACCACCAGCACCGCCGCGGCATAGGCGAGCGCGAACCCCGCCCACAGCATGGCCTTGGCCACCAGCAGGCGGTGCAGGCGGTGGGGCAGGGCGTAGAGCAGCCACAGCGCCGGCCCTTCGACCGCGAGCACGCCGAAGGCGCTCGCCAGCAGCAGGTAGGCGCCGAGCAGGAAGGCGAACATCGCGGCGTGGCGGGGGTCGTTCGCGATGGAGCCGAGCAGCTGCGGATTGAGCAGCAGCTGGAAGCCGACCACCAGCACCGGCGCGACCAGGGTTTGGACCATGAAGGTGCGGTCGCGCCCCAGGAGTGCGAGGTCCTTGGCCAAGATGCCGCTGAACAGCCGACGCGGCCAGGCGTCAAGGCCGGCGCCGGCGCGGAGGCGGGCGCCCTGGAAGGCGCCCGGGACGGCGTCCAGCCCGCGCGCGACCAGGCGTTCGCAGAGCAGGGCCGCACCCCAGGCGGCGAGCAGCGGGGCGAGCAGGAGCACCGGCGCGGCCACGTACCAGGGCGCGCACAGCAGGAGCAGGGGCTGCGCCCCCGGGCACCAGGCAGTAAGCGGACCAAGGCCGGCGGTGGCATCGAGGAACCACGGCGGCACCTTCTGCACCACCCACAGCACGAGGTAGAACAGCACCAGCCCGCCGAGGGTGATGATGGCCTGTAGATTCTTGCGCGCCGCCGCCGGCAGGTACAGGCGCAGCGCGGTCTCCAGCACCACGCGCAGCGCCGCGCACACCAGCGCGAGGTGCACCGTCCCCACCGCCGCCGCCGGCAGCGACCACCAGCCCCATCCAGCGCAGCCCAGCACCACCAGGAAGAACGGGAAAACCAGCATCCAGGCCAGAGGGCTGATCAGGGCATGCTCGAGCACGCGGGCGAGGAACAGCGCGCGTGCGCTCACCGGCAGGGTGTAGAGCCATTCCATGCTCCATTCCAGCGCGCCGAGGTCGCGGCTGCCGCTGCCCAGGGCGAAGCTCAGCAGCACGCAGCTGCAGGCCGCAACCAGCACGGCCAGGCGGGCGATGAACACCCCCTCCCCCTGCTTTTGCGGCCACAGCTCGATCCCCGGCATGAACTCATCGTGGGCGAGGGTGAAGGCATCTAGGCCGCGGACCGCATAGCGCTCCTCCCACTGCGCGAGCAGCTGCTCGCGCTGGGGTGCGGGCACCCCGCGGGCAGCCAGCTCGTCGCTCAACGCCTGCCTCCTGGCGTCGTGCGCGATCACCCGCTCGAGGTCGGGCTGGGCATAGACCTGCGCGCCGCCGCCACCGGCGGATGGCGGTGCCGCTGGGCCGATGCCGGAGCCAGAACCGGGTTCGAGGAGTTGGTGCAGCTGGAGGCGGCGGTAGGTCTCAGAGCTGACCACGATGCGCCCGTCGCTGGCGATGGCGAGCTCGCTCACGCAGCGGGAGACCATCAGCAGGCCGCTGAACAGCCAGGACATTCCCAGCAGCAGCAGGAACGGGACGCCCAAGCCGAAGCGCTTGCCGGGGGTGGCGACGCGCGCCTGCGCCCGCAGCCTTGCGCCGGGGACCGGCGCAGGCGCCGGCGGTTGCTTGCGCGAGCGCGCAGCGATCTGGTTGCGCCACCGGCGGACGGCGAGCCGGCACATCAGCGCGAGGGCGCGCGGAGTACCGGGCGTGGGCGCGCTCATGCCGGCGTGCCCGCCTGGGCCGCACCCGGCGGGTCGGCGCCGACGACCGGTCCCGTCGGGCTGGTGACGCTGAAGAATATCTCCTCCAGGCTGCGCCCAGGATGACGGGCGCGCAGCTCATCGAGAGTGCCGACCTCGGCAAGGCGCCCACCGGCGACGATGCCGACCCGGCTGCACAGGCGTTCCGCCTGGTCGAGCAGGTGGGTGCTGAAGAACACCGTGGTGCCGCCCGCCGCCTCCTCGCGCAACAGATCGAGCAGCGCGCGGGTGGCGTGCGGGTCGAGGCCGTTGCTCGGCTCGTCGAGGATGAGCAGCCGCGGGCGGTGCAGCAGCGCGCAGGCGAGGGCGAGCTTCTTCTTCATGCCCTTGGAGTAGTTGGCCGCGAACTCCTCGGTGGCGTCACTGAGCTCGAGGCGCTTGACCAGCGCGCGCGCCCTCTCTGCGGCGAGCGCGCGCGGGAGACCATGCATCTCGGCGACGAAACGCAGGATCTCGCTGCCGCGCAGGTAATCGTAGAACACCGGCTCGTCGGGCAGGTAGCCGACATGGCGCATGGCGAGGTGGCGTTCGCTGAAGCAGTCGCAGCCGCACACCGTGGCGCGCCCGGCGCTCGGGCGGAGGATGCCCATGAGCATGCGGATGGTGGTGGTCTTGCCCGCGCCATTGTTGCCGAGCAAGGCGAAGCGCTCGCCGGCGCGCACCTGCAGGTCGAGGCCGGCGACCGCGCGGAAGGCGCCGTAGTCCTTGCCCAGCCCCGCGATATCGATCACCACGTCCGGATCCATGCGCCACACT
>JAYVMM010000018.1:0-6204 GCA_043758975.1 Planctomycetota bacterium
ACGGCACCATGGGCATGGGAGAGGATCCGAACTGGCTCGGCTTCGAGCGCATCGGCTCGGTCCTCTCGTTCGCGCCGGCGCACATCGAAAAGTACCTCACTGCCGCCCAGACTGTGCTGAACGAGTCCTTGCCCGCCGGACCCAAGCCGCCAAGCAAGCTCATCCGCTGGGATCCTTTCCGCATGCGTGAAGCCTGGGGGGGCGCGAGAAAGGACTTCGAGCGCCAGGGCAATGCGGCAGCGGTCCGGGTGCCGATCATCCCGGGCAGCAACGCCGTCGGGGTGGTCGGCAATAGCATCAATCTCGCCATCACCACCACCGGCAGCTATCTCCTGCGAGTGAAGCTCAGCGGCCTGCATCCGGCCCACAGCCTGCCTCCGCGGTTGCGCATCTATGAGGCCGACGTCGACCGCGTCCTGTTCGAACAGGATGTGGAGGCCGCCGAGGACCGCCCGCTGACGATCGAGGTCAGGGTGCATCTCACCGCGGGCAATCATGACATCGATGTGGTGAACGCGGCTTTAGGAGGCTTGGCCAAGCCCATCCAGGACAACAGCCTCGCGGTGTTCACCGGCCTGCATGCGCGCCTGCCCTGGCAACAGAAGCTCGCCGACAACGCTGACCAGCCGATACGACCGTTCTTGCTGCTGGATTTCGTCGAATGGGAGGGCCCGGTCTACGATGCCTGGCCGACACCGGCGCAGCGGCAGATATTCGGCGATGGCAGCCACGACGCAGCCAAGGTCCACGAGATCATCACCAGCTTCGCGACCCGTGCCTTCCGCCAATCGGTCCCGAGCGAGGAGATCGACCGCTACACCCAGCTGGTGGATGCCGAGATGAAGGCAGGAAAGGCCTTCGAACCGGCGGTGAAGACCGCGTTATCGGCGATCCTCTGTGCACCGAACTTCATCTATCTCATCGAGGGTTCGCCGGCTCAAGTCACCACCACCCTCAGCGATGCGGAACTCGCCGCACGGCTGTCCTATTTCCTGTGGAGCACGCTGCCGGACGACCGCCTGCGCTCGCTTGCCGGATCCGGGAAGCTCCATGAGGCGGCGACTCTGCGCGATGAGGTGCGGCGCATGCTCAGCGATCCACGTGCAGCGGCCTTTGCCGAGACCTTCCCGCGTCAGTGGCTGCAGCTGCGCCGGGTCGGCATGTTCGCGCCGGACAAGACCCTCTATCCCGACTATGACGACTACCTGCAGCAGAGCATGGTCGCTGAGACCACCTCTTTCTTCCATGAGGTGCTGGCGAAGAACCTCAGCTTGCGCAACTTCCTCGATTCCGACTGGACCATGCTCAACCAGCGCCTGGCTCTCCATTATGGCATCACCGGCGTGACCGGCGAGGCCATGCAACGCATTGCGCTCAAGCCCGAAGATCACCGCGGCGGACTGATGACCCAGGCGGCCCTGCTCGGACTCACCTCCGACGGCACGCGCCATCGCCCGGTCCATCGCGGAAAATGGCTGTCCGAATCCATCCTCGGCCGCCCGGTGCCGCCGCCGCCCGCCAATGTCCCAGCGATCAAGGCGGCGCAGGCCGCTGCCCCCAAGACCAGCCTGCGCGACAAGCTTGCGGCGCACCTCGAGAACCCCTCCTGTGCGGCCTGCCATCGCAAGATCGATCCGCTCGGCTTGGCCTTCGAGAACTTTGACGCCATCGGGCGCTGGCGCACCGAGGAGACCATGCGCGACGGTTCCGGCGCGAATCCCAGGGTGGACGCGAGCGGCGAACTCTCTGATGGCCGCAGATTCGCCGACGTGGCTGCCTTCAAGCGGCTCATGCTCGACGACCTCGACAAGTTCGCCGGCGCCTTCACCGAGAAGCTCGCCACCTTCGCCATGCGCCGCGTGATGACCTTTTCCGACCGCGCCGAGCTCCAGCGCATCGCCCTCGCGAACAAGGCGGAAGACTACCCCCTGTCGACGCTGGTCGAGACCTTCGTGACGAGTCCACTCTTCCAAAAACGCTGACCCGGATCCGCACCATGACCTTGCTCCCCGTGCTGTGCTGTACGATCTTGTCTTCCCTGCTGTCTATCGCCGTCATGGCCGCGGATGCGGCGACGGCAACGCCAGCAGCGACGCCGCCAGTGCTGAAGATTACCCCGGGCAAGATCATCGTCCCGATCGATGCCGGGATGCGGCGGATCTGGGGCGAACTGGTCAGCATGGACCTCGCCACGCGCAGCGGCACCTTTCGCAAGGATGGCACCGACCAGCTGATGCGCTTCTCCGTGCTGCCCTATGCCGAGCTGCTGCACCATGCGACTCTCGGCGACCTGCAGGACTTCCGCATCGGCGAGCGCGCCATCTTCCGCCTGCATGAGAACGACAAGGGCGAATGGACCGCGCTCAGCTACATCCAGGACGAGATGAACATGATGAACAACCACAAGCAATACTTCTTTGTGGAAAGCATCGATGTGGGCAAGGTCCGCCTCAGCTGCACCTGGGCGAATGCGGACCGCAGCTCTGTCCGCCAGAAGGATGTGCTGATCGAGACCGATCACGACACGCGCTTCTGGAAGGGCGGCAAGCCGGCGTCCTTCGCGGATATCGCTACCGGAGACAAGCTGCGGACCAAGACCCATGGCATCGGCACCGGCGCTACGCGCATGTGCTGGGAGGTCTTTCTCGATGACGAGAGCCTGATCGCCTTCCAGACTGCGCAGAAGGCCGTCCATGCCCGGCGCATGGCCGAGGAGGGCCTGCCGGGGTACGTGGACGCGGTGGCGGCAGAGCCGGCAGCGGCGAACAGCGTGGTGCAGTTCACGCTGTTTCCAGAAGGCCGTGGCGCGTTCGCCCAACTCAAAGTCGGCGCCGCTGTCCGTATCGCGCCGGCTGGTCCCGACCGCAAGCCGGCGATTCCCCCGCTGCCCGCAACCATCACCGCCGTCAAAGGGGCGGAGGTGTCAGTCCGACTGCCGACCGCCGCGGCGGCGGCGGCCTTCCAGCCAACGGGAGTCGCCCGGCTCTGGCCGGGGACGAACTGATTCTTTGCCCAGTTCCCCCGCTGCCGGCTCCCACCGCCACTATTCTCACCATCACCGGACTACGAGCAACATTATGAGCAATATCCGATCCCAGCGCTGGCTCCTCGACCGCCGTCATGTCCTGCGCGGCCTAGGCGCCATCATCGCCCTGCCCCTGCTCAACGCCATGTGCCCGTTGAGCGCCGCCACCCCTCCAGCTGCCGCCGCTGCCGCCAAGCCGCGCCGCAGCGTGTTCGTCTACATCCCCAATGGCGTCAATGGCATGACCTGGCAGCCGAAGAAGTCTGGTCGCGGCTTCGAGCTCTCCACCGCGCTGGAGCCACTCAACGCACACCGCGGCGCCCTCACCGTCTTCAGCGGCCTGCATCACCCCAATGGCATCGGCTCGGCGCATGTCTGCGCTGATCTCTGGCTCACCGGCGCCAAGCCCGACGACACGGGACGCGGCGGACGCAACACCGTCTCATGCGATCAGCTGATGGCCGAGGTCACTTCGCGCCAGACGCGCTTCGCCTCGCTCGAATTGTCGATCACGGCCGGGGTCGGACAGCCGAACAACCACACCACCTTGGCCTTCTCCCGTGACGGGGTCCCCCTCCCGGCGGAGGAGAATCCGCGCGCCGTCTTCAACCGCCTGTTCGTCCCCGATCCTGGCGGCGCGAAAGCGGAGGGAGAACGCCTCAAGACCGGTCGCAGCATCCTCGATACGGTGCTCGGCAGCGTCAAATCGCTGCGGCGCGGGCTGGGCAGCGAGGATTTCTCGAAGCTCGACGAATACCTGCACGCAGTGCGTGATGTGGAACAGCGCACCGAGCGCCTGGAATCCTGGCTCGATGTCCCCAAGCCGGTGATGGGCAAGGTGGAAACCGACAAATTCCAACGCAACGTCAACAAGGCGCAGGCCGGCGAATATTACCGCACCATGTATGATCTCATCGTGCTGGCGCTGCGCACCGATGTGACCCGCGTGGTCACCTACATGAGCGGCAGCGAGCGCGTTGGGCTCGCCATCCCCGAGATCGGCATCAGCCAGCAGCGCCACTCGCTCTCGCATCACAACGACGATCCGGAGATCCTCGCTCGCCTGACCAAATGCGATGTCTTCCTGATGCAGCAGTTCGCTTATTTCCTCGACCAGCTCAAGGCGGTCAAGGAAGGCGGCGGATCGCTGCTCGATCGCACCATGGTGCTGACCGGCAGCGGCATGAGCTACGGCCACAGCCACGGCAACGCCAACCTCCCTATCCTCCTCGCCGGTGGCAGCGGGCTCGGCCTCAAACATGGCCAGCATCTCGACTACAACCTCATGGGTGAAGCCGGCTACAAGCTCGACAACGACGAGTGGCACTCGCTCAGCTTCAAGCCCAAGAACGGCGATGCCCGCCTGAGCAACGTGCTGCTGACCATGCTCCAGAAGATGGAAGTGAATGTCGCGAAGTTCGTGGACAGCCTGGGGCCGGTGGCGGAGCTGATATGAGGACCTCCACCAGCCCCAAGGACAACCGGCTATGAGCTGCCGCCCATCCCTGCAGGGTGGAGTCCTGCGCGCCGTGCGTCCCGCCACCCCCCTCCTCGCGCTGCTGTTGTGGTGCTCGGCCATGGTTCCGGTGTCCGGCGCGGAACCGCTCGCGGTACCCGCGGCTGGGCTTGCGTTCCGCTCCGACACCGCCAACACCAGCGCGCCGTGGTATCGCCTGAAGGACGGCGAATTCCCGCCGTACCACTGCGAACATCGCATCGGGGGCACCCTGCTGTCCCTTGATTACGTCCATCATGCGGGCGTCCTGCGCGACGACAGCAGCGGCGACCTGGTGGATTTCACCATGCCACCGTTCGCGGGCGTGCGCTATGTGGGCGCCCAGGCCGATCTGCGCGACCTTCCGCTCGGCATCCACTTCACCTTCCTGCTCCTCCAGGATGAGTCCGGCGCGTTCACCACCGTCATCGATATGTTCGACGATGTCACTGACCTGGTCAGCCGCAACGCGAGCTACCGCCTTGATGAAGCGAAGGTGGGCGACGGCATGCTGATGGTCTCGGTCATGGATCCGGCCCAGCAGGGGACCGCCAACGCCAGGCAGAAGCTGCAGGTGGATGCCCGCACCCGGGTGTGGAAGGACGGCAAGCAGATCGCATGTGGCGAGCTCATCGCGGGCGACGTCCTGCTCGCCAACCGCGCGGCGCACACCACCAAGGGACTGGAGCCCTGCGCCGATATCTGGGTCGGGGCCGAAACCCTGCGCAAGGCAAGCGAAGGACAGCGCGCCCGACAGCGCGATTTCCTGCGCCTGCGTGGCCTGCCCGGCTGGGTGGATTCCGCCGACACCACGCAGATCGTCGTCACCCTGTTCTCAAGCGCGGATCGCAGCGTCGTGCAGTCGCTCTTCAGCGAGAAGGATTTCCCCGTCGGCAAGGACCTCATCCTCGCCACCACCAACCGCGAATTGCGGCTGTATGACGCCGGTGTCGACGGTGTGCGGGCGCGATTGCTCAAGGTTGAGCACGTAACGACTGAGTGCCATGGGTGCAGCGGCATCCGGCTGGTACTCAAGCCCAATGAGATGCTCGAAGGATTCCGCCCAGGGGGCTTGCTGCGGGTCATCAACGCCGAATGGCCGGCAAAGAAGGGGCCGGCGGATCCGCTCTTCGGCGAAGCCTTGGGTGGGTACCATCTCGTGCATTCGCCCGAGATCTTCGACGAGCTCGCGCATCAATTCCCGTTCCGCACCGACTTCGGCAATGGGCAGCTGCCCTGGTACCAGCCGAAACCTGGTGTCACCCCGCCGCCGTTCAGCGAGCATCTCGTCCTGGGCGAACTGGTGAAGGTGGACGCCACCGGTCATGGCGGGCAGCTCCGCTGCGATCGCTCCGGAAGTCTGGTCGATTTCACCCTGCTGCCGCAAGGCGGATGCCTGCAGCGGGTCGCCTACAATCGCGTCGCCTCCCCGGTGCGGATCAGCGAGAGCGTCGCCTCGGTGCTGTACCTCGACGCCGAGGCAACGCTCGCTGACCTCCCCCTCGGCACGCGCTGCCGCTTCCAGCTCTACCAGGACGCGAACCATGCTTTCACCCAGGTCGGGCTGATGATGGACGAGTTCACCCGGCTGGCGCTGAATCACGTGCAGTACCGCATCGAGGACCTGCGCCTCGATGCCGGCAGGCTGCGCATCGTCCGGCATCTGCCGCCGGTGAAGAACTAC
>JAYVMM010000019.1:0-1723 GCA_043758975.1 Planctomycetota bacterium
CGTCCATCGCCGGCTGGTCGAGGACCGCCCGGTCTGCCAGCAGGGGCGCATATGGGCGGTGGCGGCCTCTGCCGGTACCTTCTATCTCTACACCCCGACCCGCGAAGGGCGCTGGATCACGGAGCTCCTGGAGGATTACACCGGCCCGGTCATGGGCGATGCCTACGCGGGTCATAACACCCTGCTCGCCCGCGAGGACATCATCGCGCTGTTCTGCTGGGCCCATGTCCGCCGGAAGTTCTACGAGTGCGTGGATGCGGCCAGGCGGGGCATCATGCTGGCGCTCATCGCCCAGCTCTATGCCGTCGAGGATGAGATCGGCGACTCCCCGCCGGCCCAGCGGGTCTTCGTCCGCTCGGCGCGGGCCAAGCCGATCCTGGAGCGCATCAAGGCGCAGCTGGACAGCTGGAGCCGTGATCCCCAGGTGCTGCCGAAATCCGGCGTCGGACGGGCGGTCAGCTATGCGCTCAAGCTCTGGGATGGACTGGAGCGCTACCTCACCATCGGCGTGGCGAACATCGATAACAACCACACTGAACGAGCCATGCGACCGGTGGCCATGCATCGCAAGAACAGCCTGTTCAGCGCTTCCGACGCTGGGGCTGAGGGCTATGCGACCCTGCTGACCCTGGCCTACTCGGCGCAGGTCAACGGCATTGAGCCGGTGACCTACCTCTGCGACATCATCGAGGACATCCATTATCAGCGTCGGCCTCTAAGCGAATTGACACCCATGGCCTATGCTCGGCGCACGGGGCAGAAGTGCGAGAGGCCTTCGTAAACCGGTTACGGAGATCCGCACCATCTCGCGAATCCGCTGGCCATTCCGGCACCTAGTACCTGTCCAAGAGCAGCTTCGCTTAGGAATTGCTGTGCATCTAGCCGGCGATCATCGCGCTGCCCGAAGCACGCGTGGTCTTCGAGGTCAGGTTCCGATTGAGCGTATCATAGGTTCGTGCGCATGACGCGCGAGGGTCCCTGGTCGCCCGCCGGGAAGGAGCGCGCCATCCGCGTCAGCGACCAGCCGGCTCCGGCGGCGTGGTGGCTGCGTGGACGCCGGTGGATCCCCGTGAAGCCAAGCGGGCGAGCCCGAGCTGCCCTGCCTGGTGGATGATCGGCGATGCGCTGGCGGAGGCCCGCGCGAAGGCATCCTGGCTCGCGTCGTCCTGCCACCTGCCCAGGACATCGAGCGCCGCCAGCCGGATGCGGTCATCGCCATCCAAGGCATACGCCCGGATCCGATCGGCGGTGTCACGGCGGTCGAGGTCGCCTAAGCAACGGATGACGAGATCGCGCAGGGCTGCCCGGTGCGGGTCGTCCAGCCACCGGTCCAGGCGCCCGATCGCGAGGCCATCTCCTGCTTCCACGAGCGCGAAGAGCGCCTCGCGCTGCATGCCGAGGTCGTCTCCATCCAGCAGCTCGCGCAACACCGCCAGGTCGTGCTGCTTGTCCGCGGCATCGGTATCATCGAGCAGCTCGAGGCCGATCTGCTGGGCGCAGAATGCCCGGAAGCGCAGCCGTTCGGTGGGACGCCGCAGGATGTGCACCAATTCGTCGGTCAGCTTGGGAAAGCGGGACCGGCGCAAGAGGTTGGCTGCCTCATGGCGGATCACGTCCGGTTGGTAGGCGTCATGCAGGGCGATCAGGACCGCGGCGACATCCTGCGTCTCGCTGACTTCGGGAATCGCCTGGACGATATCCGGACCCAGGCGCTCGCCGACCG
>JAYVMM010000020.1:0-3255 GCA_043758975.1 Planctomycetota bacterium
AGGCGCCGCGGCGAGGTCGCCGCCCGTAAGCTGGTAGGGCAGCTCGGCGAGCAGCGGCAGGCCGGTGAGCGCGGTGAGCTCGGCGGCGGCGCGCTCGCCGGAGAGTCCCGGCGGCACCGGCGCATGGGCATTGAGCACCAGGCCGACCAGGCGGAGCCCGCGCGCGCGCGCCACCGCCACCGTCAGCGCGGTATGGTTGAGGGTGCCGAGGTGCGGCCTGGTCACCAGCACCGCCGGCAGGCCGCAGGCGAGCAGGAGGTCGAGCACGGTTTCACGCGCGCTGGTCAGCGGCGCCAGCAGCCCGCCGGCACCCTCGACCAGCAGGCGGTGGCGGCCGCGCAGGCCCTCCACCGTGCGCGCGAGCTGGTCGAGCCTCAGCGCCTGCCCGGCGGCCTCCGCCGCGAGATGGGGGGAGGCCTCGGCGGCGAACTGCCAGGGGCACACGCTGGAGGCCGCTTGGCCATCGCCACAGAGGGCGGCGAGGCGCCGCCCGTCCTCGCTGGTCGTGCCATCGAAGCCGCCGCAGGCCACCGGCTTGTGGATCCAGACCCGTTCGCCGAGCGCACGCAGCCCGTGCACCAGCAGGGCCATGACCCGGGTCTTGCCGACCCCGGTATCGGTGCCGATCACCGCCAGTGCCGGGGGGGTGGATGGGTGCTCAGACATACTTCAACGGAGGTTGCGTGCCGCCGCGCTCAACGCTAGGATCAACCTCCCCGCCGCGCCGGCGCCCGCCTGGGAACGCCCTGCGCTTACGCCAGTTAACGGCCTAAGCCGGGTCGACCCTCCCGTCCCACTGCGCCTCTCCGCCTCTCCACCTCTCCACCTCTCCACCTCTCCGCCTCTCCGCCTCTCCGCCTCTCCGCCCTTCTGCCCGCCTGCCCGCTCGCGAGGTTGCCATGCCGACATACGAATACGCCTGCCCCAACTGCGGCATCGTCGAGATCTTCCAGTCGATCAAGGAGAAGGCGCTGACCAAGTGCCCGACCTGCAAGAAGGCCAAGGTCCAGCGCATGGTCTCGGTCGGCGCCGGCATCATCTTCAAGGGCAGCGGCTTCTGGGAGACCGATTACAACCGCAGTGCCGACTACCAGAAGAAGAGCAAGGATGAGGCCGCCCCGGCCAAGTCGGACGAGGGCGTGACCCAGACCAAGAGCGCGACCCAGACCAAGAAGAGCGATCCCGCCCCCGCCACCAGCACGACCCCCACCCCGGCGCCCGCGACACCGGCTGCGGCGCCGGCAACCCCGGTCAAGCCGCCCAAGCCCTGAGCACCGCCTCTAGGATCGGGCTGGGTCATAGTGACCAGGTGATGGGCGGCCAAGCGGCGGCTGAAGCGGGAAACCGAGGCAATTTGCCCAAGTTTCTCCCGCCCGCTTCTGGCACACACCGTGCATACGCTCTCCACCCCGGGCACCCATCCCCCCGCCCGGCGCCCTCCCCCACTTTCTCACCATCTCGTCCAACCTCAGGTCTACACAGGAGATTTCCCCATGGCTGCCAAGCAGATCGTCTTCAACGAAGAAGTCCGTGATCGTATCCGCTCCGGCGTCGAGAAGCTCGCCCGCACCGTCAAGGCGACCCTCGGCCCCTCCGGGCGCAATGTGGTCATCAACAAGAGCTGGGGCACCCCCCAGGTCACCAAGGACGGCGTGACGGTCGCCGAGCAGATCGAGTTCCGTGACCCCTTCGAGAACATGGGCGCGCGCCTGGTGCGCGAGGTCGCCTCCAAGACCGGCACCCAGGCTGGCGATGGCACCACCACCGCCACCGTGCTCGCTGAGGCGATCTTCATCCAGGGCCTGAAGGCGGTCACCGCCGGGGCCAGCCCGCTCGAGCTCAAGCGCGGCATCGACGCGGCGGTCGCCGCGGTGGTCGCCAGCCTCGAGAAGCAGGCGGTCAAGGTGAAGGGCGACTTCAAGATCATCACCCAGGTCGGCACCATCAGCGCCAACAATGAAGAAGCGATCGGCAAGCAGATCGCCGACGCCATGCTGAAGGTCGGCGAGGACGGCGTGATCACGATCGAAGAGGGCAAGGGCATCAAGGACGAGGTCGACGTCGTCGAAGGCATGCAGTTCGACCGCGGCTACATCAGCCCCAACTTCATCACCAACCCCGAAAAGCTCACCTCCGAGCTCGAGAACCCCTACATCCTGATCTACGAGAAGAAGATCTCGTCGGTGCAGGAGCTGGTGCCGCTGCTCGAGAAGGTGGCCAAGGCCAGCCGCTCGCTGCTGGTGATTGCCGAGGAGGTCGAGGGCGAGGCGCTCGCCACCCTGGTGGTCAACAACCTGCGCAAGATCCTCAAGTGCGCCGCGGTCAAGGCGCCTGGCTACGGCGACCGCCGCAAGGCCATGCTCGAGGACATCGCCACCCTCACCGGCGGCAAGGCGATCTTCGAGGACCTCGGCATCGATCTCAAGAACCTCGAGCTCTCCGACCTTGGCACCGCCAAGAGCGTGAAGATCGAGAAGGAGAACACCACCCTCATCGAGGGTGCTGGCAAGCGCGCCGACATCCAGGCACGCATCAAGGAGATCCGCCGCGAGATCGAGAACACCAAGTCCGATTACGACCGCGAGAAGCTCCAGGAGCGCCTGGCCAAGCTCGCTGGCGGCGTCGCCGTGATCAAGGTCGGCGCCGCCACCGAGGCGGAGATGAAGGAGCGCAAGGACCGCGTCGATGACGCGCTTCACGCCACCCGCGCCGCGGTCGAAGAGGGCATCGTCGCCGGCGGCGGCACCGCCTACCTGCGCGCGATCGAGGCGATCGACAAGCTCGGCCTGAAGGACGACGCCAAGCACGGCGCCGACATCATCAAGGCTGCGCTGCGCCTGCCCACCGTGACCATCGCCACCAACGCCGGCAAGGAAGGCGAGGTCATCGCCAACCGGGTGCAGAAAGAGAAGGGCAGCTTCGGCTACAATGCCAAGACCGACACCTTCGAGGATCTGATCAAGTCCGGCGTCATCGATCCGGTCAAGGTTTCGAAGAGCGCCCTGATCAACGCCACCTCGGTCGCCACCCTGCTGCTCAACACCGAAGCCATGATCGCCGAGATCAAGGAGCCCAAGAAGGACAAGGGCGGCGGCGGCGGCCACCACGACGAGGGCGGCGGCGGCATGGGCGGCATGGGTGGTATGGGCGGCATGGGCGGCATGGGCGGCGACTTCTGAGCCGCCGACCATGCTGGCGGCGGGCCCCGCTCGCCGCCAGCAGCCCCCTGCTTCCGCACCCCCACATCTTTCAACA
>JAYVMM010000021.1:0-3377 GCA_043758975.1 Planctomycetota bacterium
ACAGCGGTGGTGTCTTCTGGTTGCGCAAGGAGATCATCCTGCCCCCGAGTGCCGCGGGCAGGGCCTTCATGCTGAAGCTGCTGTGGATGTCCGAGCAATACGATACGGCCTACTGGAACGGAACCGAGATCGGCCACGGCGGCGATCGCTCCCCGGACTTCTATTTCGGCCAGCACCCTTATCTGGTCCCCGCCGCCCAGGTCCTCGCCGGCCGCAATGTGCTCGCCCTGCGCATCGCCTCGGCGAGCGAGAAGGTCGGGGTATGGACCTGGGGCAGCATGCTCGAGCTGCCGGTGCCCGATCCCGGCGCGGTCGATGACCGGTGGCTCCTGCGGCAGGAGAGCGCCTTCCCCCATCTCGACGCCGGGGCCCTGGCGGCACGCCCGAAGCTCTCGGTCATCCCCCCGCGCGATGTGCCGGCCTCGCACTACAATGGCATGATCGCACCGCTTATGCCCTTCGCGCTGCGCGGGGCCATTTGGTACCAAGGGGAGAGCAATGCAGGCCGACCGCGCGAATACCGCCAGCTGCTGACGCTGATGATCCACGACTGGCGCAGCCGCTGGGGCCAGGGCGACTTCCCCTTCCTGATCCAGCAGCTGGTGAACAACGGGGCCCCACCCACGGATGCCGATCAACCGGCCAACTGGGGCTTGCTGCGCGAAGCCCAGCTGCAGGTCGCCGACAGCGGTGCGAATTCATGGATAGCCGTCGGTCCCGACGTGGGCGATCGCTACACCATCCACCCCATCAACAAGCAGGAGGTCGGTCGCCGCCTGGCCCTGGTCGCGCTGGAGAAAGTCTACGGCCGTGCCCTCGAATCCAGCGGACCCCGCCTTGCCGAAATGACCATCGTCGGAACCGCCATCCGAGTGCGTTTCACTCATGCCGCGGGACTCGCGGCCAAAGGGGGTCCACTGCAGCGCTTCGCCGTTGCCGGCACGGACAGGAAATTCGCCTGGGCGGAGGCCCGCATCGATGGCGAGGCCGTGGTGGTGTCCGCCGCGCTGATCCCGCATCCCGTGGCCGTCCGCTATGCCTGGGCGGAGAATCCGCAGGGATGCAACCTGGTGAACGGCAGCGGCCTTCCCGCCTCCCCCTTCCGCACGGATACGTGGTAGCAGGCGCGACCGAGCAGATTTGATGTGATCTGCACCAACCGGCCACCGACGCGTGGACGGGGAAAACGCCACCGCAGGCCGCGAAGGGGAAGGTGTCGTTTCGACAGGCACGTGTGGCGGGAATGCACTCACCCTGCCGGTGCGTGTGGTCGGACCGCGGAGATGCCGGCAGCATACGGCCATTCAGCGATGTGCGGCAGAAGGTCCAGGATCCCCATCACGGCCTTGAGGCTGATTGCACCAGGGCGCTGTTCCGCCAGTCTCACCACCCGGGAGCGTGCCATGAATACCAGTCCAATGCTGTGCGGTCTGTTGCTGTCCGCTTCCGTCACCATCGGTTGGGCCGACGAGGTCCCGACGGAGGTGCCCAAGGGCGAAGTGACCAAGCACAGCTTCGAGGCCAGCGCCATCTTCCCCGGCAGCGTGCGCGACTACTGGGTCTATGTGCCCAAGCAGTATGACGGGACCACCCCGACCTGCCTCTATGTCAACCAGGATGGGGTGCAGTTCAACGCCCCGGCGGTATTCGACCGGCTGATCGCCGCCAAGGAGATGCCGGTCACCATCGGCCTCTTCGTCATGCATGGCCGGGTCAAGGCGCCGAATGACGGCGCCCTCGACCGCTTCAACCGCAGCTATGAGTACGACGGACTGGGCGACGGCTATGCCCGCTTCATCCTCGACGAGCTGCTGCCCCACGTCATCAGTGAGCAGAAGCTGGTGATTTCCCCGGCGGGCAAGGACCATGCCATCGGCGGCTCGAGCAGCGGTGCGATCTGCGCCTTCACCGCCGCCTGGGAGCGCCCGGACGCCTTCACCCGCGTGTTCAGCGCGATCGGCACCTATGTCGGCCTGCGCGGCGGCAACAACTACCCGACCCTGGTGCGCAAGGTCGAGCCCAAGCCGCTGCGCGTGTTCCTCCAGGATGGCAGCAACGATGGCAACAGCTGGGCAGGCGACTGGTGGATGGCCAACCAGGAGATGGAACGCGCACTGCGCTTCGCCGGCTACGAGGTCGACCACGCCTGGGGCGAAGGCGGCCATGACAGCAAGCAGGGGACGGCAGTGTTCGCCGACGCCATGCGTTTCTTATGGAAGGGCTGGCCGGCGGCGGTGCCGGTCGGTGCCGGCTCCAAGCCGCTGCAGGACATCCTGCAGCCGGGCGAGGGCTGGCAGCTGGTCGGTGACGGATTCGCGCACACCGGCGCCGCCGCCGCGGACGCCACCGGTGCGGTCACCTTCGGTGACCTGCTCAAGGCCACCACCTACCGCCTCGCCGCCGGCGGCAAGCCGGAGCTCCAGCGCACCGACCAGCTTACTACCTCCGGGCAGCGCTTCGCGCCGGATGGGCGGCGCTACGCCTGCGATGCGATCACCGGCGAGATCGTCGCCTTCACCAGCGCCGGCACCAAGTCGGTGATCGCCAGCGGCCTCACCGGCAGCGATCTGGTGGTCCGCCATGACGGCGGGACCTATGTCGCCGTGCCCGACGTGGGCCACCAACCGGATCACAGCACGGTGTGGTACATCGACCCCTCGGGCGCCAAGCGCATGGTCGAGCCCACCATGCATGCGTGCGCAGGCCTGACGTTGTCGCCCGACCAGTCGTTGCTCTATGTCGGCGATGCGCAGTCGCACTGGATCTACAGCTTCCAGGTCCATGCCGACGGCACCCTGTCGGATAAGCAGCGCTACTACTGGCTGCATGTCCCGGATGAGGAGGATGACAGCGGCGCCGGCGCCATGTGCGCCGACCGCGACGGCCGCCTCTACGTCGCCACGCGCATGGGCATCCAGGTCTGCGACCAGCCCGGGCGGGTGCAGTGCATCCTGCCCTCGCCGCATGGCCGGATCACCGGCCTGACCTTCGGCGGGGAGCAGTTCGATGTGCTCTACGTCTGCTGCGCGGACAAGGTCTACCAGCGCAAGTTCAAGGTCCAGGGGGTCGCAGGGTTCCAGGCGCCGGTCAAACCGGCGGCGCCGCATCTCTGAGGCAGGACCAGCGCGCAGCTGCGGTGGCGGTTGGTTGCCTCATGCAGCGCGAACCGGCCCTGTCACTTGCCGCCGATGCAGTAACCAGGATAAAAGACACCTGGGGCCGGAAGCTCGGCAGTGTTGAAGTCACCTAATCAGGGGATGCATGTGAAATCGCTATTCATCCTCATCCTCATCATTTTCTCGATAATCATTCGCAGTGCGAACGCTGCAACAATCGGTGATTTGGTGCAAGATGCGACGGAAAAATTGTAAGCTATC
>JAYVMM010000022.1:0-7719 GCA_043758975.1 Planctomycetota bacterium
AGTGCGCGTGCGCTCGATCACCGCGGCGCGGTCATTGATGTCCCCCGGCGCCTTGGCCTCGACCTTCGGCTTGGGCTTGCGCTCCCACTCCTCCGCCACCACCAGCCGGCGCTCGAGCTCGCGCAGCGAGGTGAAGTACTGGTCGAGCTTGTCGCGGTCCCCGGCGCCGGCGGAGCCGAGCAGCTGCTTGGTGCGCTCGGCCACCTGATCGAGGATGCTGCGCTCCTCGCGCAGGCGCTCAACCTGGGCCTCGATCTCCGCCGGGGTGCCCTGGATGAACAGCTTCTTGAACAGCCGCGCGGGCTTGTCCTCGCCCGGGATCATCACCCCGGCGCCGGTGAACGACAGGCTGTTGTTGTTGTCGATGCACAGCGACAGCGACGGGAAGCGGGTGAGCAGGCCGATGCGCTCAGCGGCGTACTGATCGAGCGAGATGGTGTTGCGGAAGCCGCCGCGCCCGGGGTGGCCGGCGCCGGTGAGGAAGCACAGCTCGGCATGGTGGCCGCCGTCGACTTCCGGCAGCGACACCCCGGAGAGCACGGTGAGCTCGCCGAGGTGGTCCTTGAGCAGCTCGAGGTAGGGCGGCGGCTGGTAGCCGCGTCCGGCCTCGGCGGGGAAGAAGTGCTGGGGCAGGATGCCCTGGTTGGTCTCGATGCAGAACATGCGGCGCGGGGCGCCGGCGCCGGCACCGGCGCTGCTGGGTTCGAGCGCACGCGCGGGAGCGGCCAGGCATTCGAGCAGGGGCAGCGCGAGCACCACCCCGAGGCCCTTGAGCACGCGGCGGCGGGAGCACGGCTGGATCGGCGGAGGCAGGGTCATGGGTGGTCGTCCCGGGGCGGTGAAGGGGTCATTTGGCGCGGAACTGCTCGCTCTGCACCACGGCATGGATGAGCGTGCGCAGGCCGTACTGCCGCGGCTTGGTTTCCGCCAACAGCGCCTCCACCGCGGTGCGGTCGGCGAAGCTGATGGCGGCGCCGGTGGCGTAGGTGAGCAGGCGGCGGACGAGGTTGCGCGCGACCTGGGCCTCGTCGGCGAGCAGCAGCGCGCGCAGCCCACCGATATCGGCGAAGGCCGTGCCGCTGAGCTCGCCCGAGCAGTCGATCGCGGGGCCGAGACGGTACTTCACCTCGCGCACTCCGACCGTGACCTTGGTCTCCTCGCCGCCGCCGATGCTGCGGTAGCGCGTGCGCATGGCGCCCATCACATCGAAGGCCTCGAGCGCGAAGCCGGGAGGATCGATGCGGGCGTGGCAGCCGGCACAGGTGGGGTTGGCGCGGTGCTTGCCGAGCTGCTCACGGATGGTGGTGGCGCCGCGGGTGTCCGGCTCGATCGCCCCGGCGTCGGGCGGCGGCGGCGGCGCTGGCGTGCCGAGCAGGCGGTCGAGCACCCAGGCGCCGCGCTTGACCGGCGAGGTGGTGAGGCCGTTGGCGGTGACCTTGAGCACGCTGCCCTGGGTGATGAAGCCGCCGCGCGGGCTGTCCTTGGCCAGCGCCACCCGGCGCAGCGCGCATCCTTGCACGCCGGTGATGCCGTAGAGCTGGGCCAGGCGCTCGTTGAGCATGCAAAAGTCGCTGGCGATCACCGTGCGCGCGCCGAGGTCGGCGCGCAGCATTTCAGCGAAGTAGGCGCGCGTCTCGCCCAGCTCGGAATCGACCAGGTAGTTGTCGTTGAAGTACTCGGGGTAGAGCGGGCGGTCGGGGACGGTGGCGAAGATGCTGGCCTGGTCGAGCCACTGGCTGGTGAAATCCTCGACCAGGCGCGCCGCCCGGGCATCGCCGAGCAGGCGCTCGGTCTCGCTGCGCAGCACCTCGGGGCGGAGCAGGGCGCCGCTGCGCGCCTGAACCAGCAGCGCTTCGTCAGGCATGCTGCGCCAGAGGAAGTAGGACAGCCGCGCGGCGAGGGCATAGCCGTCGAGGCGGCCCGGGGCCTCGCGCAGGAAGAGGAAGTCCGGCGCGCTGAGGACCGCCTTGTAGGCGATGCGCATGGCGTCCTGGAAGCAGCGCTTCTGCGCCACCCCAGTGAGGGCGAGCGCCTGCATGCGCGTCACCTCGGCGGCGTCGACCGGTCGGCGGTAGGCGCGCTCCATGAAGACGCGCAGCAGCCGCGCGCTGTCCGCCGCCGGGTCCTTGGATTCCACCATCCAGGGGCCGCCGGGTGCGCGGTACGGTCGGCGGCTGAGGGCGGTGCCGATGGTGGTCGGCTCGGGCTCGCGCAGGCCGCTCTCCTTGCTCCACTTGACCAACGGCAGTTCGCCGAACAGCCGGCGGTGGCTCTCCGGCGGCCACTGCTCGAGCAGCGGCCCCTCCATGTCCATCCACTCGACCGCGATGCCCGGGCCCTTGTAGGGGACCTTGGTCGGCGGACTCGAGCCGCCCGGCTGGTTGCGGTCGTCGAGGCTGGCGGCGTAGAAGACGAGATGCTCATTGCCGTGCAGGTAGGCGGTGAACTCGACCTCGCCGGGGGTGGCCGGGACGTCGAAGAAGTGCAAAAAGCGCGCGTCCTTGACCTGGATCGAGGCGACGTGGTTGACCATCGGCGGCAGGAAGCGGTCATCGTTGGAGTTGCCGGTGCCCGGGCTGTCGATGGTGATGCCCTGGCAGCGGATGCGGAAGCGGTAGCGGCCGGGCTCGTCGAAGCGGTTGTGCAGGTCCCAGGGCGACTGCGCGCTGTTGGGCTGGCGCAGCAGCGCCATCCATTCGTGCACCACGCGCGACTCGCTGCGCCCGCCCGGCTTGGGCTTGTGGTGCTCATCCTCCTCGAAGAAGCGCCCGTTCTCGATGAAGATCTGGCGGTCGACCTTGCTCACCGGACGCGGACGCAGCGCCATCGCCGCATCGAGCGCCGCATCGGCAGCCTCGAGAAAGCGCGCGATGTGCACGTAGGAGACGTCCTGCACCGCGGCGACATCGTCGAAACCGCCCGCCGAGGGATCTGGCGGCAGCACATCCTTGAGCTCGAGCTGGGGCAGCGCGAGGAGATCGCGAACGGTGTTCTCGTACTCCACCCGGTTGAGCCGGCGCAGTCCGACCCGACCGCAGGTGCGCTGGTGCTCCTGGTCGGCGCTGGTGAGCTGCTTGGCCAGCGCCACCGTGAAGGCGCCCGCTTCCGCCGCGCTCAGCTTCTTCTTGGGCGGCATCTCGCCGGCGGCCACGCGGTCGTGGATGCGCGTCCACAGCGCGAGGCCGGCGGCATCCTGGGTCGGCGGCTTGAGCTGGTCGAGGCGCAGGCCGGCCTTGTGCACGTCGGCGTCATGGCATTCGGTGCAGCTGGCCTGGATGCGGCGTGCAACTTCGCCGTCCTCAGCTGCCTGCGCCACCTGTGCGAGCTGTGCCAGGCCGAAGGCGAGCAGGGCGGCCAGACCGAGCCCCTGAGCATGCTGATGACGCTGCGTTCTGCCCATCGCTGACGACCCCGTCGGCGCCGTGTTCCGGCGCCCAAGGAGGTACCGCGCTCCGCTCCTCCCGCTGACCTCATCTCCCGCAGCCAACGCAGGTTATGGTCGTGTCGACCATAGCGCCGGCAGCACCGCCGGTGCTGCGCGTTGGTGCTCAGGGCGCTCAGGGCTGGAGGCGGGTCTCGCCGCGCGCGAGGCGGTGGCTGGTGCTCTGGCCCTTGGCATCGACCAGCTCGAGGGTGAACGGCTGGTCGGTGGTCACGGTGATGAGGTCGTGGCCCTGCTCCTGGCTCTGCAGCAGCGAGATGGTGGCCGGTCCCAGGGCCAGGCGCTTGATCCCCATCGGCTCGCCCGGCAAGGGCGTCCAGCGCACGCTCTGGTGCAGGGCGTCGGGCTCGATGCCGAGCAAGGTCTCGATGAGCAGGCGGATCGGCCCGCTGATCGACCAGCTGTAGTCCGGCCCCGACCAGCTGCCGCGCTCGATCTTCTCGCTCCCGTAGTTCTCCCAGATCACCCCGGTAGCGTCGAATACCTGCAGCATCGCCTGGAGGTGCTTGACCGTGACCTGGCGCGCGAGGTCGAGGCGACCAGCGCGCTGGAAGCCCTTGACCACCACCGTGTTGGTCGGAGCCCACACCGATCCGAGCCAGTAGTTGCCGCCGGGTTGGAAGCGCGGCGAATCGGCCGCCAGCGAGGGCACCGGGTGGGGGCGCCAGAAGCTGGCGGGATCGAGGAGGTGGTGGGCGAGCGCCTCGACCCGCTCGGGCGGCACGATGCCCGCCCATAGCGGCCAGAAACCGGTGACCACCTTGTTGGGATTGTGGCCGCCGCCACTGAGCGAGGTGGAGTAGAACTGCAGCTCTGGGCTCCACAGCCGGGCGTTGCAGGCGGCGCCGATCGCCTGCTGCTCGGCGCGCCACTGCTCCGCCTCCGCCGGCTTGCCGATGGCGTCGGCTATGGCGGCCAGGCATTCGGCGGCATGCGCCATTTGCGCGGTGAGATCGGGATAGCCCTCGCCCAGCGAGGGCGAATTGTCCAGCCCGTTGGCCAGGCCGTCGGTCCAGTAGGTGCCATCGGGGAGGCGGCGGTTGGCCTGCAGCCAGCGATGGAAACCGACCAGCACGGGATAGACCGCGACCAGGCGCTGCACATCGCCGGTGAGGCGGGCGAAGCACAGTTCAGCCACCGCCGGCATCGGCGGATTGGGGCTGAAATCCGGTTCGTAGAGCAGCGGTCGGGCGTCGAAGGCGGCGCTCTCACGCGGAATGTAGCCGCCGTCCTGCTGGAAGGAGTAGAGGTCGTCGAGGGTGGCGGTGTGCGGGAAGGCACGCCAGCCGTAGGCGTAGGCCATGGCGGTGAAGCAGCTGTCCCACATGAAGATCTCGTTGAGGAAGGTCTTCTTGGCGGTGCCGACGTAGGCGTTGGGCAGGCCGCTCTCCGGCGACGGGTGGCGCACCAGCTCGAGCGCCATTTGCCAGGAACGGCGGTAGAGGCGGGAGAAGTCGGCATACTGCGGTGGCAGCACCGGCTCGGGGACCTTGGCCAGCAGGGCGTCATCGGTGGGCCAGGCCACGGTGCGGTACTCGCGGCTCGGGGCGAGGCGGCCATGGCCCTCGAACACCGGCATGGCGAGGGTGATCCCACCCGCCGCGCCGACCAGCTGGAGCTGCTGCAGCGCCGCGATCTGGCTCGCCGGCTCGGCCCTGCTCTCGTGCACCCCTTCGGCGCGCAGCGGCGGCAAGTCGCCGCGCCAGACCGGGACGAAACAGCGCAGGCCGACGGGGGGAGCGCCAGGGGCGGGTACGCCGGCCGCGGGATAGACACTCAGCGCATGCGCGGCGCCGAGCGCGGTCTGCAGCCCGGGCAGTGCACTCGCGCTGCTGACCGCGATCTCCTGCCAGGCGACGCCGTCGCGGCGGTGCTGCGCAGGCGAGAAGCGCAGCGCCAGCTGCGGCAGGCGGGCGCTCTGCAGCGACAGGTTGAGGCTGAGCACATCGGGCAACGCCGCGGCCACCATCTCCATGACCTCGGCGCGGTGGCGCGACGGGCAGTCGCGGTCGATCGATTCGGGATGGTGGGAGCGCGTGAGCACCTGGATGGTGAGCGCGAGCCGTCCCGCGTTCACCGGCAGCAGCAGGGTGACCTGGACGCGGCGCTGCGGATCGCGCCAGTTCAGTGCCTCGTCGAGCACCTGCTGCCCGCCGACCCAGGCCTTGAGCGCGCGCGGGCAGTCCATGCCCAGGACCAGGGTGCCATCCTTCGAGCAGTCCACTACCAGTCGGCGGAAGGTTCCGTCGCCGCCCACCGGCAGGCGCAGGTCCGCGGGCACCGCGCCGGCGACATCGAGCGCGGCATCCGTGGTGAGCGGCGCTGGACCGTTCCACTGCAGCGCAGTTGCGCCCTCCTGCCCGCTCACCGGCCAGCTGAGCGGGACGGCGGGTGCATCCGCGGCGCCCGCGCTAGCGGTCGCCACCAGAGCCGCCAGCGCCACCAGCGCTGGGAACGTCCGAACGCAGGCATATGTCCGCACGCCGCGGTCGGCGGGCAGGCGCGATGGGATGGCGGAGGTCATGGGCATGGTGGTGCTCCTGGCCGGCGGGCGCGGACCGGCCATCCAAGCGGGTGCAGCGCGATCGCGCAAGCAGCGAAGGCGCCGCCAGCGCGCGCGGCGCACCGGCGCGTCAGGCGGCGCCTGGCGCTGGCCCTGGCCTCTCGCCCCAGCCATGATGGCCAGCCGCCGCCTGGAGACCGCCTATGCCCGCCACCCGCCATCGGGAGCGCACGTTCCCCCTCCTGTTGTGCGCCGCCGCGTTCTGGCTCGGCACCGCCGCCGCCGGTGAGGCCGCTAGCGCCACCCCCGGGGTCCTGCTCCAGCCCTACGTCGACCACCACACCCTGGCCGGGGCGGTGACGCTGGTGGCCACCAGCGCGCGCGTCCTCAGCTTCGAGACCGTGGGCTGGGCCGACCTCGCGGCGCAGGCGCCGATGCGCGGCGACACCCTGTTCTGGATCGCCTCGATGTCCAAGCCGCTGACCGCCACCGCGCTGATGATGCTGGTCGACGAAGGCAAGGTCCAGCTCGACGATCCGGTCGAGACGTACCTGCCGGAGTTCGCGGGCCAGCAGCTGGAAGCAGACGCAGAGCATCTCCAGGCGCGCGCGCCGGCGCATGCCCCCACCCTGCGCCAGATGCTCAACCACACTAGCGGCATGCCTTTCCTCTCAGCGACCACGCATGGCAAAATCGACCTCGGGCCACTGCGCGAGGCGGTGGCCATCGATGCCAGGCAGGCGCTGAAGTTCGAGCCCGGCACCCGCTACCAGTACAGCAATACCGGCATCGACACCGTGGGACGCATCATCGAGGTGGTCAGCGGCCTGGGCTACGAGGATTTCATGGCCCAGCGCCTGCTCGCGCCGCTGGGCATGCGCGACACCAGCTGCGTCCCCACCGCCGCCCAGCTCCTCCGCCTGGCCAAGTCCTACCACGCGAACGCCGCCAAGAGCGGCCTGGAGGAGCTCGCGATCAACTACCTCACCTATCCACTCGACGCACGCTCGCGCAGCCCCAGTCCGGGCGGCGGCTTCTTCTCCACCGCCAGCGACCTGCTGGCGTTCGCCCGCATGATCCTCGACGGCGGCGAGGCCCAGGGCCGGCGCTACCTTTCCGCCTCCGCGCTCACAGAGATGACCAGCAAGCAAACCGGCGCGCTCACCGCCGCCTACGGTCTCGGCTGGGCGGTAGCCGCGCCGGGGTCCTTCGGCCACAGCGGCGCCTACTCCACCGACCTGGCGATCGACCAGCCGCATGGCCTGATCACCATCTTCCTGGTCCAGCACAATGGCTATGGCGGCAGCGACGGCGGCGCCATCCTGCCCGCCTTCAAGGCCGCTGCCCGCGCCGCGCTGCCGCCGTGAGCGCCGCGCACCTCAGCTGACGCTGACGATGTTGAGCAGCTCGCGCGCGCCGGCGAGGTCCTGATCCATGCCGCTGATGACCGTGCGCAGGGCCTCCTTCTCCAGGCCGAGTGTGACGCCAGGCCGCCGGGTCGAGCACCGGGACATCGCAGCTGCCCGAGGTCCTGATGCTGCGCACCACGCAGGGGTACTCCACCACCATGGCCATCGCGGTCATCGCCGGGGCAGCCGCATGCACCAGGTCGTGCTGGTAGCGGATGACATTGACCAGGTCGGGATCCATCTCCCAGGTCTGGCACAGCCAGGCGGCGATCTCGGCATCGTCGGTCTCGAGCAGCTGGCGCGCCGCTGCGGTGAAACTGCGGGCGCGCTCCTAGGCGAGGGCGATGATCGCGCGCGTCTCCTCG
>JAYVMM010000023.1:0-1873 GCA_043758975.1 Planctomycetota bacterium
GACTCGGGGAGCCGGCTGGGGCTGGCAGGCCGGCACCAGCGGCCACCGGGGCTGCAGACGGGGTGCGCAGCAGGGCGTTGGGCCAGGCGATCAGCAGCACGGTGGCGATGGCGCTGAAGGCCAGCACCCAGCCGCTGAGCACCGGCGGCCCGGCCTTGGCCGGCTCGCGCGACGACGCCGCCCACACTGTCACCACCAGGCGGAAGTAGTAGGCCGCGCCCACCACCGCCATGAGCATGGCGAAGGCCGCGATCTTGATGTCGCCCTTCACCACCAGGTCCTGGAAGATGAGGAACTTGCCGAGGAAGCCCGCGGTCGGTGGGACGCCGGCGATGGAGACCAGGAAGATGGTGATGACCAGGCCGTAGAACGGCTGCACGCGGCCCTGGCCGGCGATGCCCGAGAGGTTGTCGCTGGCGTCGTCCTTGCCGCTGAGGGCGGCGATCGCGCTCAGCACGCCACTGGTGGCGATGGCATAGCCGACCAGGTAGTACCACAGGCTGCCGAGCTGGAGCTTCTCGCCCACCGGCAGGGCGAGGGCGAGCATCATGTAGCCAGCGTGGCTGATCGAGCTGAAGGCGATGATGCGCCGCACGCTGGTCTGCTTGAGCGCGCTGAAGTTGCCCAGCACCAGGCTGAGCAGGCCGAGCACCAGGAAGGCGAGGTTGAAGTGCGCCAGCAGGTCCTTGCCCGACTGGCTGAGGGTCACCGCCTCGCCGAGGTCGAGCACGCCGACGCCCTGGGTCCGGCTCGCCAGCGCGGCGAGGTTGAGCCACAAGGCGCCGAGGGCGGCGAAGCCGCCGACCTTGACCACCGCGCCCATCAGGCCGGTGACCGCCACCGGCGCGCCGGTGTAGGCATCGGCGGTCCAGAAGTGGAAGGGCACCACCCCGACCTTGAAGAGCAGACCGATCAGCATCAGCACCTGCCCGAGCATGAACACGCCCTGGTGCGCCTGGTCGCGCCAGAGGTGGCCATAGGCGGTGGCGCCGGTGGCGCCGTAGGTGAGCGCGGCGCCGTAGAGGAACACCGCGCTGAACACCGCGCCCATGACGAAGTACTTGAACAGCGCCTCGTTGGATTCGCGGCGGTGGCGGCGTAGGCCGACCAGGGCGTAGACCGACAACGACATCAGCTCGAGGCCGGTGAACAGCACCAGGGTGTCATTGGCCATCACCATCACCATCGCGCCGGCGGCGGAGAACAGCGCCAGGCAGTAGGCCTCGCCGCCCGGGTACTCGTCGCGGGCGAGGCTCTGCTGCAGGCCGCCGAGGGCGAGCAGGGTGGAGGCGATGATCGCCTCGCACAGCCACAGGCGCGGGGTGTCCATGGCGAGGATGCCGTGCAGCGCGCCGCTCCCAGAGAGCGCCTGGGCCGCGCCGGCGGCGAGCAGGAAGCCGGCGGCCAGCCAGGGCAGCAGGCGGTGCTTGGTTACACGCTGCAGGAAGGGCTCGAAGCCGAGCACGGTGAGCGCGCCCATGACCACCAGGGTCAGCGGCAGCAGCAGCGGGAAGGGATCGACGACAGGCATGGGTGCGACCAGGGGGTGTCAGGGGGTGGCGGCGGCGGCCTGGGCGGCGAGCGCGGGCGCTGGTGCTGGCAGGGCCGCGGCGGCGGGCGCCGGCTTGGCCAGGGCGGCGCGCGCGGGGGCGGCGAGCACCTCAAGCACGGGGTCGGTGCGGCTGCTGATGGGATGCGGATAGAAGCCGAAGAACAGGCTGGCGAGCAGCAGCGGCAGCACCGCCATGGTCTCGCCGGCGCCGAGGTCGGGGATGGCATCGAGGCTGTGGTGGCGCTTGCCGTAGAGCCAGCGCTGGACCAGGATCAGCAGGTAGACCACGCCGAAGATCACCGACAGCCCGGCCACCGCTGC
>JAYVMM010000024.1:0-7649 GCA_043758975.1 Planctomycetota bacterium
GATGACGACCTCGCCGCGCGCTTGAGCTACTTCCTGTGGTCGGGTCCGCCCGACGAGGAGCTCATGCGCCTCGCCGACGAGAAGCGCCTGCACCAGCCGGAGGTGCTCGCAACCCAGGTCCAGCGCATGCTGGGCGATGCGCGCAGCGCCGCCCTGGCGGAGAACCTGCTCGGGCAATGGCTGCAGCTGCGCGCCTTCGCCGACCACCACCCCGACCCTCAGGCCTTCCCCGCCTTCACCCCCAGCCTGCGCACCGCCATGCTCGACGAGGCCACCCTCTTCCTCGCCGAGCTGGTGCATGGCGACCACCCGCTCACCGAGCTGCTCGACGCCAGCTACACCTTCCTCAACCAGGAGCTCGCTGCCCACTACGGCATCACCGGGGTCAGCGGCAGCGAGATGCGGCGGGTGGCGCTCAGCGACCACCGGCGCGGCGGGGTGATGACCATGGGCGCCATCCTCATCATCACCGCCACCCCCACGCGCACCAACATTCCGCGGCGTGGCAACTACATCCTCGGCACCCTGCTCGGCACCCCCCCGCCGCCGCCGCCCGCCGATGTGCCCAAGCTGATGGCGGTGGCCGATGGCAAGGCGCACACCGTGCGCGAGATGCTGCAGATCCACCGTACCAACCCCGAATGCGCGGCCTGCCACGCCAAGACCGATCCGCTCGGTTGCGCGCTGGAGAACTACGACGCCACCGGGCGCTTCGTCGAGACCCAGGACGGCCAGCCCATCGACGCCTCCGGCGTGCTGCCCGGCGGCGAGCGCTTCGTCGGCGCGGCGGAGATGAAGAAGGTGCTGCTCGGGCGTCAGGACGAGTTCCTGCGCACGCTCTGCGAGGAGTCGCTGATCTACGCCCTCGGGCGCGGTCTCCAGCGCAGCGACGAGTGCGTGGTCAAGGACCTGCTCCACGCCCTCGGTCAGGGCGGCAACAAGGTCTCCGCCCTGGTCGGGGCGATCTGCGCCAGCTACCCCTTCACCCACCGCCGCAACGCCGACTATTGATGCACCTCAAGATAAGATGGTGCAGGTTCTTGGGATTGCAGGCCGGGTCGTCGGCCGAGCCGCGGGCAGCTCCCAGCTGCCGCTGGTGCGGCGCGCGCGCGCGCCCATGCTGATGGCGTGGCGCGCGGGCTCGCCGCAGGAGGCCCGCCCCCATGGAAGAACTCTTCATCGCGGTGATCGGCGGCATCGTCGAACTGCTCTGGGAGGTGATGTCCTTCGCCTGCTGCTGGGGCGGGGACTTCGATCTGCTCAGCCCCGGGGTCGCCATCCCGCTGCTGTGGGTATGCGCCGGCGGTGGTGCGGGCTGGATCTCGACCCTGGTGTTCAAGCACGCCATCCTGTCCCAGCCGTGGATGCGCATCGCCGCGTTGGTCACCCTGCCGCCGGTGACCGGTTGGCAGGTCCACCGCCTGGCCCCGCCGGCGGACGCGCGTGAAGGCATGCTGCAGAGCGCACGTTTCTGGCTGCCGCTCCTGGCCATGCTGTCCTTCTGCGCCGTGCGCCTGCTCGGCATTTCGCGCTAACAGGAGCGAGCACGTACCAGCGCGCGCCAGCCCTAGCGCGCGCAGCGGGATGGCGCCCAGCTGCTCGAGGCTGGTGACGCCGTTATCGCGGTACTGCACGGTGAGCAGGTAATCGTTGCCGGTCTTCTCGTCGATCCAGTAGCTGGGCGCGATCATGGCGTTGGAGGTCAAGGCGGTGATGATGCGGGAGTTCCCCCGCCCGCGCCGGGTCGTCCCGCGCTTGACCGTCCTCGGCCTCGTGTATAGTATATTGGAATCATTTCCGGCATACCAAACAGAGGGCGGCGCCGGCGCCCTGCACCCCGCGGAGCACCGCCCATGGCCAGCATCCCGACCGCCCGCATCCTCGCCGCCCTCGCGCTCCTCCTCCCTCCCGCCTGCGAGGCCGGCGATAGTGCGGCGCCGACGCCAACCATCGACGTCAGCACCAGCATCCCGGTCAAGGATCACCATCTCCCGCGCTTCGCCTTCGATGGCAAGGCCGACACCTACTTCCTGTCCAAGGGCGCGGTCAAGGCCGGCGACGATGTCACCGTGGCGTTGCCGGCGGGGACCCTCGCCGGTTCGGTACTGGTGCACACCGGCACCCCCGACGGCCAGGGCCGCCTCGCGCACGGGGTGCTCGAGACCTCGCTCGACGGCACCGCCTTCAGCACGGCAGCAGAGTTCAAGGATGGCGAGGCGGGCTATGCGGGCGCGCGCGTGCGCGCCTTCCGCATCGTCGTTGGCGAGGCCGATGGGCAGCCGCTCGCGATCAATGAGATCACCATCACCTGCGCCGGCGCGCTGCCGCCGGTGCGCTTCCTCACCCGCTTCCAGGTCGACGTCCACCTGGCGCCCGAGGACCAGGCCTTCGCCGAGACCTGCAAGCGCCTGCTCGAAGAGTGGTATCCGCGCCTCACTGACCAGTTCGACACCCCCGAGGCGCAGCCGCAGCGCTCGGTGGTGCGGGTGACCTTCGACCAGGACAAGGGCGTCGCCTTCGCCACCACCGGCCCCGACGGGGTCTCCGAGATCCATGTCTGCAAGCAGTACGCCGCTCAGCACCCCGACGACACCGCGCTGATCATCCACGAGGTCTTCCACATCGTGCAGGGCTACAACGGGGTGGGCGGCCATGGCAACCTCGGCTGGCTCACCGAGGGGCTCGCCGACTATGTGCGCAACCGCCTGTTCAAGCCTGTTGAACTCCGCCCCAACCCCGACAAGGCCAAGTACACCGACGCCTACACCACCACCGCCGCCTTCCTGATGTGGATCGAGGACACCAAGAAGAAGGGCGTCTGCTTCAAGCTCAACGCCGCCATGCGCATCCCCAACAGCCCGGTGCTGGAGATCTTCAGCAGCGAGACCGGGAAGGACCTCGACAGCCTGTGGGCGGAGTACATCGACTTCCTGCGTAAAAAATGAGCGGCGCGGCGGGACCGCCCGCGCTGCCGAGAAACCGGATGGTGCTCCCGGCCAAGCCTGGTCTTTGCCCACGGGTATTTCCGTAACTGATTTATCTGTATTGGCTTAAGAATTTGACGCGGGCCCACCCTGGTGCTCCGCCAGCACGTTCTGTACCCCCTCCGATGCCTTGCCAAGTCCGCCGCCGGTCCAAAATACCGGCGCATCCGGCGCCTGGCGCCCCCCCAGCCGGGGTGCCGGGCAGCGCTGCCGCCGACGCCTCGGAGTAACCGAGCCCCGGCCCGGTCGGCAGCAAGGACACTCCCCATGGCCATCGCTTCCGGGTCCGAGATCGTGCCGGCACAGACCCCGCTCGGTCTGTGGCAGCGCCTGCGCCGCCGCGTGCTGGGCAACCCGCGCGACCTGCGCGACCGCTCGCTCTTCCACCAAATGGCGCTCACCCCGGTGCTGGCCTGGATCGGCCTGGGCGCCGACGCGTTGTCCTCCTCCGCCTACGGCCCGGAGGAAGCCTTCAAGGCCATCGGCGAGCACACCTATCTGGCGGTGGCGCTGGCCATCGCCACCGCGCTCACCGTCGGCCTGATCTCGGCCGCCTATAGCGCGCTGGTCGAGAACTTCCCCAACGGCGGCGGCTATGGGGTGGCGAGCAAGCTGCTCGGTGAGAAGGCCGGGCTGGTCTCGGGCTCGGCGCTTTTGGTCGACTACGCCCTCACCATCACCACCTCGATCGCTGCCGCCGGCGATGCCATCTACAGCTTCCTGCCCGCCGGGCTGGTGCACACCAAGGTCGGCTTCGAGGTCGGCCTGATCCTGCTGCTCACCGTGCTCAACCTGCGCGGCGTGCGCGAATCGATCCTCATCCTGGCGCCGATGTTCCTGATCTTCCTGGTCAGCCATCTCGTGCTGATCTGCGGCGGCTTCATCCTCCACGTGCCCGAGGTGGCGGCGACCACCGTCCAGGTCGAGGTCGGCTATAGCCATGGCCTGGGCATGCTCGGCTGGGCCGGCATGTTCCTGCTCCTGGCGCATGCCTACAGCCTGGGCGGCGGCACCTATACCGGCATCGAGGCGGTTTCCAACGCGCTGCCGCTGATGCGCGAGCCGCGGGTGGCGAACGCCCAGCGCACCATGGTCTACCTCGCGGTCTCGCTCGCCTTCACCGCCGGCGGCCTGCTGCTGTGCTACCTGCTGTGGGGCACCGCGCACCAGGACGGCATGACCATGAACGCGGTGCTCGCCGGGCAGATCGGCAACCATCTCCCCGGCGGCGGCGTCTTCGTGGTGATCATCCTGGTCTCCGAGGCGACCCTGCTCATCGTCGCCGCCCAGGCCGGCTTCCTCGGCGGACCGCGCGTGCTCGCCAACATGGCGGTCGACTCCTGGTTGCCGCACGGCTTCGCCTCGCTGTCCGAGCGCCTGACCACCGGCAACGGGGTGCTGATCATGGCCGGCAGCTCGCTCGCCGCGCTGCTCTACACCGATGGCAACGTCGACTCCCTGGTGGTGATGTACTCGATCAACGTCTTCCTCACCTTCTCGCTGACCATGCTCGGGATGGTGGTGTTCTGGCTCCGCCAGCGCACTGACCTGCGCCGGCGCCGGCGCCGCCTCGCGCTGTTCTTCGCCAGCCTGCTGCTGTGCGTGACCATCCTGGTGGTGACCTCGTGCTCGAAGTTCCTCGAGGGCGGCTGGGTGACCATGGTGGTGACCGGCGGCCTGGTCGGCGTCTGCCTGCTGGTGCGCTGGCACTACCGCTCGGTCGGACGGCAGGCGGCCCAGCTCTACGCCGAGCTCGGAGCCCTGCCGCTTTCCCCGCCTGGCCAGGCGCCGCTGCCGCTCGCGCCCGGGGTGCAGACCGCGGCGATCATGGTCGGCGCCTACGGCGGGCTCGGCATCCACACCTTCCTCACCGCCCTGCGCACCTTCCCCAAGCACTTCCAGCAGGTGGTGTTCCTCTCGGTCGGGGTGATGGACTCCGGCACCTTCAAGGGCGAGGACACCCTCGACGAGCTGCGCGTGCGCACCCAGCAGAACCTCGACCTCTACGTGCGCCTGGCCACTGCGATGGCGTTGCCGGCGACCTCGCGCCTAGCCTTCGGCACGGACGCGGTGGACGAGGCCGAGCACCTCTGCGTGAGCATCCGCCAGGAGTTCCACCGCACGGTGTTCTTCGCCGGCAAGCTGCTCTTCGAGCAGGAGCGCTTCCACCACCGCGTGCTGCACAACAACACCGCCTACGCCATCCAGAAGCGCCTGCAGTGGCTGGGCATCCCGAGCATGGTGGTGGCGGCGCGCATCACCAGCGCGCCGCGCGTGGCGCCACCCGTCGGCGCTCCGGCGGCTGCACCGGCACCGGCACCGGCCGCCGCGAACGCCCCGTCGCCCGCGCCCGCTCAGCCGCCGGCGCCACCAGCAGCCGGCGGTTGAGCGCGCGCACAGCGCGCCTGCCGACTGTGGGGTGTTGACCGGCACCTCATTGCCCTGGCACGCGCCACCCGCTATCAGGGCGGCCGGAGATACGCATGCCGGCTCTACATTTCATCGGCGGTGAGAAGGGCGGGGTCGGCAAGTCGGTCCTCAGCCGGGTGCTCGCCCAGTACCACATCGACCACCAGCTGCCCTTCCTCGGCTTCGACACCGACCGCTCGCACCCGACCCTGTCGCGCTTCTACGGCGACTTCGCGTCGCCGACGGTGATCGACGATTACCGCAGCCTCGACCGCCTGGCCGAGGCGGTCGCCGCGCGGCCCGAGCGCGCGGTGGTGGTCGACCTCGCCGCCCAGACCTTCGCGCCCCTGGCGCGCTGGCTGGAGGACTCCGGGGTGCTGCCCGCGCTCAGTGAGGCGGGCGTGACCGTGCGCTACTGGCATGTCATGGACGACGGGGTGGACGCCCTCGGCCTGCTCGATCGCCTGCTCGACCACTATGGCGAGCGGGTGTCCTACGCAGTGGTGCTCAACCACGGGCGGGGCAGCGACTTCTCCGCCTTCCACGCCGCCCCGGCCAAGGCGCGCGCGCTCGCCCACAAGGCCGCCATCATCGAGCTGCGCCGGCTGCACGAAGGGACCATGCGCACCATCGACCGCGCCAATGCCAGCTTCTGGGCGGCGGTCAACCAGCGCGGCGAGCATGCGCTGGGGATATTCGACCGCCAACGGGTCAAGATCTGGCTGGCGCGCACCTACGCCGACCTCGCGCCCCTGCTCTAGCTGGAGCGGGAGCAGCGGAGGCGGCGGGTTTGGCGGTTGGCCGCGCACCGGCGTGCGTCAGCATGGCGGCATGCGGCTCCCCATGCTCCCCCTGCTCCCCCTGCTCGCGATCCTCGCGCTGAGCCTCGCCGGGGTGCCCGCCGCCGCCCTCGAGGGCTGGAGCGACCGCACCATCGGCGGCTGGCGGGTCCACTTCGACCCCGGCAGCCATGATTCCGGCGAGCCCGCGCTCGAGGGCGCCTTCACCGCCGTGCTCAATGACCAGATCGCCAAGCTCGAGCGCCTGCCGACGGCGGCGCGCGCGCTGATCGCGCCGGTCGAGATCTTCGTCTCCAGCGGCACCCACCGCGCCTTCGGTGCCCAGCACCACCCGTCCGCGGCCTGGCTCGCCGGCCACGGCTACCCTCCAGAGTTCGCGCGCAACGTCGAGATCTGCAACTGGCGCGAATTCACCACCCTGGTGCGCGAGCAGCCGTTCTGCCTGCTGCATGAGATGGCGCATGCCTACCAGGACCGCCATGCGCAGGCCGACGCCGCCATCCACCTCGCCTTCACCCATGCGCAGTCCAGCGGCCTCTACCTGAAAGTAGGCCACCTCCACCGCGGCGAACCGGTGCAGGCCTATGCGCTGAGCAACGAGCACGAGTACTTCGCCGAGCTGAGCGAGGCCTACTTCGGCGAGAACGATTTCTTCCCCTATGACCGCGCCGAGCTCAAGGCCTACGATCCCGACGGCTACAGCATGCTCGAGCTGGTGTGGGGCATCCACTGACCCTGTCACCGCCGGCGCCGGCGCCGGGAAGCGCCCAGGCTGCCTGGTGCCGCCCACCGGGAAGCGACTGCATGCATCCGCTGGTCAGCTGGACGGCGGGCGTGGTGCCGGTGCTGCTCGCCCTGGCGCTGCTGTGGGCGTGGACCGATGGCAGCCCCGCGCAGCCGGCGCCACGCGCCGGAGCGGCCTTCGCCCGCCATTTCATCCATTATGGGCTGTTCGCGGGCGCCAGCGCCGGCGCCCCCCAACATCCCTGGGGTGAGCGCATCGGGCGCGAACTCCTGGCGCCGGGCGACATCATCCTGTGCGGGAACCCGGGTGCGGTCTATGGCGCCTGGTCGCATGCGACCATCCTGCTCGCTGATGGCCAGGTGCTCAGCCAGGACCTGCTGCGCGGCATCGGCGTGGAGGACCTCGCCGGCCTGGAATGATACGACCGCCTGCGCGTGCTGCGCCCGCGGTTGCCGGAAGCGGTGCGCGCCGTTGCGGTGCGGTGTTCAACCTGGTCGCCCATCCCGGCGATCCCCGCCAGCAAAGCTGCGCGCGCTGTGTCGCCGACGCTTACCGCGAGCAGGGCGTGGACATCACCGATGGCCGCTTCTGGATCACCCCCGACGCCCTCGCCGAGGGCGGCGGCGAACGCATCATCGACCGCTGATGCCGCCGCTGCTGCGCACCCTCGCGGTCGCCGGGCACCTCGCCGCCCTCCAGCTGGTGGCGGGG
>JAYVMM010000025.1:0-3442 GCA_043758975.1 Planctomycetota bacterium
GCGCGCATGCCGAGCAGCGCCAGGCCGATGCGGTTGACCCACTGGATGCGCCCATCGCGGCCGATGCGCTGCTGGGCGATGGCGCAGCGCGCGAGCAAATCGTCGAGCATCTCCTCCTGGGCGCGCATCGCCGCGCCGGAACGCTGGAGCTGCTCGAGGCGGGCGCCGGCGCGGATCGCGCGTTCGCCGCGCCGGCGGTGCCAGGCGATGACCAGTGCGATGGCCATGCCGGCCCCTGCCGCCGCCACCCCGCGCTCGAGGCGGGCCGGCACTCCGAGCAGGGGATCGCACCACCAGGCAATGCCGACGCCACCGACCAGCGCCAGCGCCAGCGCCACCGGCAGCGGGATGAGGCAGGCGACCAGGGTCAGCAGCGGCAGCGCCAGGCAGGCGGCGACCAGGCCGCCGAACGGGGGATGGCGCACCGCGAGCGCGACGGCGAGCGCCGCCATGATGGCGAGCGCCGCCAGCAGCAGCGGGCCGGGATGCATGGGCGGCGGCGACCGCTCACCCGGCTGGCTGGTCAGCTGCTCCACCGCGTTCTCCTACGCATGCCGACTATCGCCGCGCGGCGCGCGCTTCAACCGGAGAGGGGTACCCATCAGAGCGGATGGTGACCGTGCAATCCGCCATTTTTCCGGGTGCGCGCCCCTGCATTGTGCACGGCGGACTCGAGCGCGCTTGACGCCGGCGCGATGCGCCCAAGCATCGTCGGACAGCGCCGCGCCTCACCGCCCGTCCGGCGCATGAGGCCGCGGCGCGGCGATGACCGGGAGCAGCCGATGGACGCTGGTGCTTGGCTGGAGGCGGCCCCCTGGCCGCTCGCCCTGCTCGATGCCGATCTGCGCCTGCGCGCAACCAACCAGCGCCTGTGCGTGCTGGTCGGGCGCACCAGCGCCGAGCTCGCGCAGCAGCCCTACCATGCGCTCGGCGGCGCCGGCGATCTCGAGCGTGAGCACGCCGCTGTCCTCGCGCTCGCGCGCGGCGCGCTCGCGGTCGAGCTAGACCAGCGCATGGTGACCAGCGATGGCCGCATCCTCGCCGTGCGCATGGAGCTGCTGGCCCTCCCGCCGCCCGCGCCCGCGGGGGAGCTGCTGCTCTGCTTGCGCCCGGCCGCCGCCGGCGCGAGCACGGCAGCGCAGGCGGGCGCAGACGCCCTGCTGCGCCGCAGCCTGCTCCAGGCCAGCGCCTGCGCCGGCCACGACCTGCGCGAGCAGGCGCGCCTGGCCGCCTGCTTCCTCGGGGCGCTCACCGAGCACCACCAGGGCGAGCTCCCCGCTGCCGCCAGCGCGCTGCTTTCGCATGCCGTCGGCCATGCCGACCGCCTGCTCACCATGCTACCGGCGCTCGCCGATTACCTGCGCGCCGCCGCCCTGCCCGCTACCCGCGCGCCGACCGACTGCGGCGCGGTGGTGGCGCGCGCGCACGCGCGCCTGGACGCGCGCCTCCGTTCCGCAATCGAGCTCAGCCACGACCCGCTGCCGACCATCGACGCCGACGCCAGCGCGCTCGAGGAGGTCCTCGTCCAGCTGCTCGCCAACGCCGCGCTCCACCACCACCCCGGAGCGGTGCGCGTCCATCTCGCCTGCCAGCGCGCGCCGGCGGCGGGCGGCTGGCAGTTCGCGTGTGCTGACGATGGCCCCGGCCTGCCCGCGGCGCTGCTCGCACGCCTGTTCCAGCCTTTTGCTGGCGGGCCGGGAGCGCATGCCGGGCTCGGCCTCGGGCTGGCGCGCTGCCGCCTGGAGATCGAGCGCATGGGCGGGCGCATATGGCACGACAACGCCGCCGCCGGCACCTGCATCCGCTTCTCGCTCCCCGACTAAGCCGGCGGGCGGGCTCCCGCTCCACCCGCTGCCAGCAGGGCGCGCAGCTGCACTACCACCAGCGCCAGGCCGCGGTAGTCGGGCGGCTTGACCACATACGCGCTCGGCTGCAGGCGCAACGCGCGCGCCTGGTCGGCGGGGCTGGTCGAGGTGGTGTAGATGATGGTCGGCAGGTGCGCGAGCACCTGGGTGGCGCGCATGCGCGCGAGCAGTTCCAAGCCGTCGACCACCGGCAAGTTGAGGTCGATCATGGCGAGCGCATAGGGGCAGAGCGGGGCGCGTTCCGCCGCCTGCAGCAGGGCCCACGCCTGCGCGCCGTCGCGCACCTGGACGATGCGCACCGCCAGGCCGGCGTCGGCGCAGGCGAGCTCGAGCAGCAAGGCGTCGCCCACATTGTCATCCGCGACCAGCAGCACCGGCGGCTCGCCGCCGGGCGCACCGGTGGCTGCGGGGTCGGCGGGGTCGTCGCGCAACGGGGAGGCTGCTTGTGGTTCGCTCATGCGGCTCATCGCTGGCGAGAGTGTGGGCGCTTCGGCGCGGCGCTCAACCGCCTACGCGCGGACCGCCACCCAGCAGCAGACGGGAATCTCAGCGCAGGGCGGCGGCGAGCGCGCAGCCGAGCGCCACCGCCGCGCTCGGCCAGCCTGCCAGCTGGAGTGCAGCGAGCGCGGCGACGAGCAGCGCGCCATCGCCGGCATCGTGGAGAGCGGCGCGCCCGAGCAGGTCGACCAGGGCGGCGGCGAGCAGACCGACGGCGACGGCGCCCAACCCGGCCAGGCCCGCGCCCAGGCGCGCGCTCCCAGAGAGGGCGGGCAGCGCGCGCAGCGCGGCGAGCGCGATGAGCAGGCCGGGCGCCGAGAGCGCGACCAGGGCGAGCACCCCCGCCATGAGCGCGCCTGCGCTCGATGCCGCCGGCAGGCAGGCACCGAGGTAGGCGCTGAAGCTGAACAGCGGCCCGGGCACCAGCTGGGCCAGGCCGTAGGCATGCAGGAAGGTGTCCTCGTCGACCAGGCCGGGCGCCACCAGCTGGGCCTGGAGCAGCGGCAGCACGACATGGCCGCCGCCGACCACCAGCGCGCCGGCGCGCGCCAACACCGCCGCCAGGGCCCAGCCGCGCGGCAGCGACTCCGGCCCGCCGCAAAGCAGCGGCAGGGCGAGCAGGGCCAGGACCACCGCCAGCCCGGCGCCAGCGGCCAGGCGTCCGGGCACGCGCAACGCAGCGGTGGCGCCGGCGCCGGGCGGCACGCGCAGGAGCAGGCAGCCGGCAGCGCCAGCGCCGGCAAGCACCGCGAGCTGGAGCGCCGGGCCATGCGCCAGCAGCAGGGCGGCGGCGGTCGCGAGCGCGATCAGCCGGCGCGGCGCATCGCCCGCCAGGCCCGGCAGCATGGACCAGGTCGCCAGCGCCACCACCGCGAGCGCGGCGATGGTCAGGCCGTGCAGGGCGAAGGCACAGCGTGCGGGGTCCACGTGCAATCCGATCAGCGCCGCTATGAGCATCAGCGCCGCCGAGGGCGCCGCGAAGGCGGACCACGCCGCCAGCACCCCCACCCAGCCAGCGCGCTGGAAGCCGATCAGCGCACAGAGCTGGCTGCTGCTGGGACCGGGCAGCAGCTGGCAAA
>JAYVMM010000026.1:0-6117 GCA_043758975.1 Planctomycetota bacterium
CCCGTAGGCGAGGTTGAAGGCGACCCCCTCGTTGGCGAAGCCGACATCGAAGCGGAACAGCGCGGTGCGCTCGAGCTCGGCACGGAAGCTCACCCCGTAGCTCTCGTGGCGCACCGCGCTGGCGAGGCTACCGAAGCGGTCGGCGACCGCGCCGATCTCGGCGAAGGGCGCCAAGCCGAAGCGCTCGACCCGGATCGAGTCGGTCAGGCGCAGCCCGCGCGGGATGACCCAGAAGCGGTATTCGCCGGCGAGGTGCCACGCGGCGCGGTCGGTGAAGCGCCCGCCGATGTAGCCGCGCAGGGTGTCCGCCCCGCCCAGGCTGGGCAGCGCCCAGAACGGCAGCTGCCCGTCGACCCAGGTGACGAAGCCGCCGATGGCGAGCACATCCGTGGGCGGGTTCTCCTCGTTGGCGTCGCCGCCAGCGTGCAGCAGGCCGGGGACGGCGATGGCGTAGCTGGAGTTGAGATGCCAGACTGCCGCCTGCGCGCTGCCCGGCACGCCCTCCTCGCGGCCCCACGGCTGGGCATCGACCCCGCCTTCGACCAGCCAGCCGCGGTAGGGGTTGGCCTGGCTGTCGCGCGTGTCATAGCGCAGCGCCGCAGTGACCCAGGCGCTCTGCTGGTCATCGCCGGCAGCGACCAGGCCCGGATAGGCCTGCTCGGTGCTCGGCCATCCCGGCACGTGGCCGGCGCCCAGGCGGTGGTGCTGGAAGCGCGCGCCCGCCACCGCCACCCAGTTGTCGCCGGCGTGCGGCAGCGATTCCTGCAGCCGCAGGGCGGCGACCTCGGAGCGGTCGCTGTAGCTGGTCTGGTCGCCGGCGCGGGTCTCGCCGCCGATGCCGAAGAAGCGCCTGGTCAGGGTGTGATCGTAGAACAGCTCGGCGCTCAGCCAGCTGCGCTCCTCGGTGACCTCGCCACCGGCAGGCAGGTCGCGGTGATCGAGCCAGCGCTGCCATATGATGCCATAGTCCTGCTGGCCGAGGGTGGACTGCGAAGCGAACAGGCCGAGGAACTCCTGCCGGCGCTGCTCGCGGAAATCGATGTCGGTGAGCGAGATGCCGCCGCCCGCGCCCACCGCCTCCTCGTAGTAGACGATCGGCGCGATGAAGCTCGAGACCATGAAGCGGTCGATGACGTTGCCCGGCTTCAGGCGCCCTTCCGGGACGTAGCGCCAGCGCTCGGGGTTGGGCAGATCGATCGGCAGGCCGACCTTGGGGATGCGCCCATCGGCATCCATGCCCTGCAGGGGATCGAAGGCGAGCTGTTCCGCCGGAGCGGCGCTGCGCAGCGGCGGGGCCTCGGGCAGATCGGGGTCGAACCAGCCCGGGGCGGTGGCGGCGGAGGACGCGCCCGTCCCAGCGGCGAGCAGCCAGGCGGGCAGGAAAAGCGCGCTCAGCCGCATGCCCCCACCCTGAGGGTTCCATGCTCCGGTCAATAGTTATCAAGTGATTATTTTAAATCCATGCTCACCCCCGGACGCCGGTCGGCGTGCGGCCCGCCCGCCCGGCGCCGGTGACCCCGAGGCTGAGCCCGCCGCGCGTGAGAGCGAGCGCGCCCAGCAGGAGCAGGCCCGCAACCCCAACTCCCAGACCGCAGTGCGCGCCGCCGCCGCTTGGTGCCGACGCCGACGGGCCGCCGCCTGCCCCGGGCGCCACCACGGTGATGGTGACGCTCGAGGAGATCGCGCTGCCACCCAGGGAGTCGTGGGCGAGGGCGGAAAGCGCATAGGTCCCCGCCGGCACCGCGTTCCAGTTGACCGTGTAGGGCGGGCTGCTGCTTGATCCCACCAGGGTGGCGCCCTGGTAGTAGTCCACACCAGTGACGGTGCCGGCGCTGTCGGTCGTCGTCGCGGCGAGGCCGATGGTCGCTGGCGCCGTCAGGGTCGCCGGTTGCGTCGGGTGGGTCAGCGTCACCGTTAGCGCGCCGGCCGCCGCCGGGGCGACGGTGATGCTCACCCCGCTCGAGGTGGTGGCGGCGCCAGCGCCGTCGGTGGCCACCGCGGTGAGCAGGTGGTTCCGGGCGGAACCGGGTACCAGCTGAAGGCGTACGGTGCGGTCGTGACCGTGCCGAGCAGGACGCCGCCCTGGTAGAAGTCGACCTGCGCGATGGTGCCTCCGGGCTCGCTCGCGCTCGCCAGCAGGCCCACCGTCGCCGGCGCGGTGAAGGGCGTCCCCGGCGCCGGCGCGCTGAGCGCAACCTGCGGCCCGGCGCCGGCGGTCGAGGCATAGGCCCCGGCATCCAGCCCGCCTGAGGGATTGGCGCGCGCCGCCAGGGTGCCGAGGGCCTGGTAGACCAGGGTCGCAGTGCCCGACTGGGTCGCGCCGGCGCCATCGAGATAGGTCGGCGCGGCGATGCCAATGCCGCGGCAGGGCGAAGCGGCGGTCAAGGTGAGGTCGAGCGCGGCCTGGTCGACGAAGCCGGGCGCGGCGCCCTGGACGCAGCCGGTGAAGCCCGCGGGCGGGACCGCGCCCGCGTCCAGCCAGCAGCCGCTGCCGCCGGAGGTGCCGCTGGAGGCGGGGTTGAGGATGAGGGTGCTGCCGGTGAAGATGTTGTTCTCGGCTATGACCTGCGCGCCCGGCGCATTGCACCACAGGAAGGTGTTGGTGGCGGCGCCGGCGCCGGCGATACAGGTGTTGTTGATGACGTAGATGGTGCCGTTGTGCGCGCCGCCTTCATCCTGCCCAAAGAGGATGAAACGCTGATCGTTCCAGCCGGCTCCGCGCGCCTTGCTGATGATGATGTTGCCGAGCAGCACCGCGTTGCTGTTCGCCGTCGCGGTCTCGCCCGGGCTGTCCACTAGGCCGACCTCGCCGTCCTGGGAGTTGGCGATCCAACAGTAGAGCAGGGCGGTGAAGTGGCCGCGGCTCTTGACATTCTGCCCGTAGAGCGCGTCGTGGATGTAGCAGCCCCGGAGGGTGGTGGCGCCACCGTTGAGATAGAGGTTGTGGCTGTATCCGGAATTGGATGCACTGCCGTTGTCGTCGATCTCGCAGGCAGAGAGCGTGATCTGGTCGCAGCTGTCGTTCATGAAGCCCATGTCGCAATGGTCGAGGCGGCAGTCCGAGATGGTCACCCCGGTGATGGTGGTGGCGCCGGTGATGCGTACCGCGGCAGCGTTGTTGCCATTGCGCGCGTTGATGAACTCGAGGTGCTCGACGATGAGGTTGGAGGCCTCGATCTGGAACACCGCACGCGGATTGGGCAGGGCGCCGTCGACGGTGAAGCCGGTGGCGTCGATCACCGGGCGCGTTGCACCCACCCCGCGGATGACGATCGGGCTGGCGAGGGTGCCAGCGTCCCGCCAGCGCTTCACTTCGTTGTAGATGCCGGGGTTGATCTCCACCACATCGCCCGGTGCGAGGCTCGGCAGGCTGGCCAGGGTGGTGTAGGCCTGGCCGGGGCCCACTTCATAGGTGGCGGCGATGGCCGCCGCGGCGGGCAGGATGAGCAGCAGGACGGCGGCGAGGCGGCGGAACTGGCGGTTCATAGACGGCTCCCGATGGGCATGGCCGCCCCTCTCTCCCGACCACCCCTGCGTGTTACCCTCCCGTGACCGCACGACCGTAGTGGTGTGGGAGCAGGCGCCGAGCGGGCACCGGGCCTTAAAGTGATGTCCGACTATGCATAGAAATGAGGCGGGCGAGCGAATACTTGGCAGGCGGGGTGTGGAGATGTAGTGCAGTTCATCACCGAAAGAGCCCTGCCCCGGGCTGGTATGAAGGCCACGCAAAGAGACTTAACTGACTGAAGTCAAAAATGTTATATGAATACTTCCGGCCCGGTTCCGACAATGGGCCCGCCGTTTGCCATGGCGGTAGGGCGACCATATCGCACCATGCCACCTCTCGCTCAGCGAGCCCTCCGACCATGACGCACTATTCTCCGCACTTTCGCTCCGTCCTGGGAATGCTTACCGGACTGCAGCGCCTCGGCGCCACCCTCGCCACGGCCCTGCTTCATGCATTGCTCCGGCCCCGGAGCGCCATGGTGCCGGTGAGGATCCGTCAGGCCGCGGTGCGGTCGGGACGTCGCCTCAATCACTCGTCACTGTCGGCAACGTCCAGGCCAGAAGCCTCGTCGTACGCCTGGTGACGCTGCCCTCGTCCCGTCCTACATGAGCTGGGTGCGTTCCATGAATGGCGTTGCCCTTGGAGGTTCCATGATCGCTCGTTTGACCGTGCTGCTGTTCGCCGTGGCCTACTCCTTTGCCGAAGAGACGGCTGCTGCCCAGCCAGCCACCCCGGCACCGACAGCGGTCACGGCCCAGGCGGTGACCGCGGAGCCGGCGCCGGCGGCCAAGGCGGAGACGCCCGCGCCCGCGCCCGCGCCCGCGAGAGCTGCCGAAATCGCGCCAGCTCCGGCGCCCGCGCCCGCACCGGTCGCTGATACCACGCCGGCACCCGCGCCCACGCCCAAGGCGGAGACGCCAGCGCCGGCTTCTGCACCTGCACCGGTTGCGGATACCACTCCGGCACCAGCGCCGACGCCCGTGCCCAAGGCGGAGACGTCGGCGCCCGCGCCTGCACCGGTCGCTGAAATCACGCCCGCGCCCAAGGCGGAGACCCCGACGCCCGCGCCCGCACCGGTTGCAGACACCGCTCCGGCACCGGCTCCCGCACCAACGCCGAAGGCCGAGATCCCGGCACCCGCACCGGCCACTCCGCCAGCGCCTCCGGTGGCGGTCACGCCCGCTCCGGCACCCGAAGTCGTTCCCACGCCGCCGCCGGCGCCCCCGACCCCAGCACCAGCGCCGGTCGTGGTCACCCCGCCGCCACCGGCGCCGGTCGTCGCCACTCCGGCACCCGCACCCGTGCCTGCACCGGCGCCCGTGGCCGAGGTGCCCCCAGCGCCGCCGGTGGTCGTCACCCCGGCACCGGCACCCGCGCCGACCGCTTCGCCAGCGCCTCCCGTCGCCCCGGCACCCGCACCGGTCGTGACGCCGCCAGTCGTCGTCACCCCGGCACCGGCTCCCACGCCGACGCCAGCACCCGCTCCAGCACCCGCTCCGCTTGCGACGCCGCCCGTTGTCGCCACCCCGGCGCCAGCGCCGGCTCCGGCCCCGGCTGCCAAGCCGCCGGTCGTGGCCACGCCGGCTCCCGCACCTGCTCCGGGCACCACGCCGCCGGTCGTCGTCACTCCAGCGCCCGCACCCGCCACCACCGCCCCGAGCGCGCCGACGACCACCACCGCAACCACCGCCACGCCGGCTCCGGCTCCGGCTCCGGCTGAGGCCAAGCCGGTGGTGCCACCCGCACCCATCGATCCCGCGGCGGCCAAGATCGCGGCCACCTACCTCGAGGCCGCCAAGACCGGCGATGCGCAGGCGCAGAGCTACATCGGCACCTGCTTCGTCTTGGGCTACGGGGTGCAGAAGAGCGAGCCCCAGGGTCTCGCCTGGATCACCAAGGCGGCGGAACAGGGCCTGGCCGAAGCCCAGGTCAAACTCGCGTTCAGCTTCCTCAAGGGCATCGGCGTGAGCAAGGACGAGGCCAAGGCCGCGCTGTGGTACCGCAAGGCGGCCGACCAGGGCGACGTCCATGGCCAGTACGGCATCGGCTTCTGCTATGCCAAGGGCCTGGGCGTGCTCAAAGACGAGGCGCAGGCGGTGACCTGGTACACCAAGGCGGCCAAGCGCGGCGACCTCGAATCCGCAGCCCAGCTCGGCAACTGCTACGAGCATGGTCGCGGCGTGGCGGTCAACATGGGCAAGGCCGCCTCCTGGTACCATGACGCCGCGGATCAGGGCAATGCCATGGCCCAGGACGGCATGGGCACCTGCTACCTGCTCGGGCAAGGCGTGTCCAAGAACGAGGCCAAGGGCATCGCCCTGCTGACCAAGGCCGCCGAACAGGGAAATGCCGATGCCCAGAACAAGCTCGCCTACTGCTACTTGAGCGGATCCGGGGTGGAGAAGAATCCCACCACGGCGGTGAACTGGTACCGCAAAGCCGCCGATCAGGGCGATGCCAAGGGCCAGTACTCGCTCGGCTTCTGCTATCAGCGCGGACTCGGCACCCCCAAGGACAGCAGCCAGGCGCTCGCGTACTTCCGCAAGTCCTCCGACCAGGGAAACGAGGACGCCAAGCGCGAGATCACCGCCTCCTTCAAGCCCATCACC
>JAYVMM010000027.1:0-3215 GCA_043758975.1 Planctomycetota bacterium
CAGCGCAGGTCCACCACGACACTGACGTTCGTCTGGCTGCCCTGCTCGGGGCGCCCCGGCTCAACCGTGGCCTGCTCATCGCTGCGGTGCTTGAGCGCAATCCCGGTATCGCTGCCGCGCGGGAGGGCTGGCGCGCCGCGGTGGCCCGATATCCCCAACAGGTCGGCTGGGAAGATCCGATGGTATCCTACCGCTCATATCCTCTCAGCCTGGGACGCTCCGGCGTCGCTTACGGGCAGGAACTGGAGATCAGCCAGCGCATTCCCATCGGAGGGAAGCTGAACCTGCAGGGCGCCATCGCCCTGGCCGAAGCGGATGCGGCCCATTCCGACTTCCAGGCGGTGCGCATCCGCTTGGCCATGATGACCTCGCAGGTCTACGATGACTATGTCCTCGCGGTCCGCTCCTTAGCAATAACTGCGCGACAGCTGGTACTGATCAACGATCTCATGCTCAGCGCCCAGGCGCATGTCGCCAACGGCACCACCTCGATCCAGGATCCCCTCCAGGCCGAAGCCGAGGCAGCCGACCTCCTGCAGGAGCAGATCACTCAGGCTGCAGACCGCGACGTGGCGGTCGCCCAACTCAACGGGCTGTTGCATCGGCTGCCCATTGACGCCCCGCTGCCCCTCCCTGGCGAGGAGGACCCGGTGACCTCTCCCGGGGATGAGAGCACCGCACTCCAGGACGCCGCCGTCCGCGAGCGACCGGACCTGCTTGCTATCGACGCCAAGGTTCATCAGGCGGAGCCAGCACTGACGCTGGCCCAGCGGCAGTACCAACCCGATCTCTCGGTGACCGGCAGCTACAGTTCACTGTGGGACCAGCGCGATTACCGCTATGGCATCGGCGTGTCGGTGGCCCTTCCCGTCCATACCGATCGGCTGCAGGGTGGCATCGATGAGGCCCAAGCCCGCATCGCCCAAGCCCGCCTCGAGCGAGAGCACATGGAACGTGACATCCGTGTCGAGGTCGCTGAGGCGCATCGCCGCCTGATCGCTGCCCAGGCTCTCTCCAGGGTGATCCATGACCGCCTCCTTCCCGCAACGCACGACCGTGCCGAGGCCGCCCGTGCGGCCTATGTGGCCGGTCGGGGATCCTTTACCGACGTGATCGCAGCCGCGCGCGCGGCACAGACCGCTGAGCTGCGCCAGCAGCAGGCGATCGCCGATATCTCGCGCCGGCGCGCCACGCTCCTTCAGACCATGGGCCGCATCCCCACCTCCACGCCAATGGGACCTACGCCATGACCCCCACGACCCGAATCCTCCTCCTGCTTGCCGGCATGGCCGTTGCCAGCATCCCCGCGCTCGGATGGACGCTGCGTCCCCGCATAGGGGCCCCAATGGCGGCGGCGGCGGTCGAGGCACCACCGGCAGCCCAAGCGATGCCCGTGCCGGACGCAGCGCTGGAGCCCCTGCACCGCGCGTTCACGGCCTATGACCGCATCCAGGATCATTTGGCCCATGACCAGCTCGCTGGCATCGCTGACGATGCCACCGCGATGGCGGACGCGCTGACTATGGCCAGAGCAGCTCTTCCCGCCGGGCATGTGGCTGTAGCTGCCGTAACCGGAGCCGTGGAGCAGAGCCAGCATCTTGCCAAGGCCACGACGCTGGAGGATGCACGCGATCACTTTGCCAATATCAGCCGTGCCTTGGTCGTGATTGCCGAAAGCGACCAACGACTTCAGGCTGGGCATTTCATCTTCCGCTGCCCGATGACAAAAGGATACAAGAAGTGGGTGCAGGGCACACCCACCCTGGCGAATCCGTACATGGGCTCGGCGATGTCGACCTGTGGGACGACGTCAACGTGGATGGCGGAGGACCAGCCCATCCATGCTCCGGCAATAGGAGCCACCGGCGGAAACGACATTGCGTTCTTCACCTGCTCCATGCATCCAGCCGTTAAGGCGAAAACTCCCGGCAAGTGCCCCATCTGCGGCATGGACCTCATTTCCGTAACCACCGAGCAGGTCGCCTCCGGCGAGATCATGATCGACCACGTGCGCCGACAATTGATCGGAATCCGCACATCGGTCATCACCAAGCAGCCAATGACCATTCCGATCCAGTCTGTTGGCCGAGTGGCGTATGACGAAACGGGCTATACTGACGTTAACCTCAAAATCGGTGGTTGGGTGACCGACCTACCCGCGAATATCACCGGGGCCCCAGTGCAGAAGGGGCAACCGCTGGTGACGCTCTACAGTCCCGAGTTGTACGCTGCCGAACAGGAATATGCGCTCAGCTTACGCCCTCATCCCGGCGAAGCAGCGTCGGCTCTGGGCGATGGCATCCGTGCCGCCACTCTGGACCGGCTCCGCCTCTGGGATCTCACCGACGCCCAGATCTCCGAGGTCCGCATGAATGGGCCGCAGAAAACCCTCACCATCATGGCTCCCGCCAGCGGCTACCTCATCGAGAAGAACCTCGTCCAAGGCGCGGCCGTCATGCCTGGTCAGCGACTCTTTCGCATCGCGCCCACTGAGTGCGTGTGGATCCTGGCCGAGATCTTCGAGACCGACCTGTCGACGATCCGCGTCGGGCAGCCTGCCACGGTCTCGTTTCCTAATCTCCCCGGCGCCACCAGTACCAGCACCATCGACTACCTGTACCCATACCTCAATGACAGCACGCGCAGCGTGCGCGCACGACTCGTCATGAGTAATGTCGACCACCGTCTCAAGCCGGACATGTACGCCACGGTCGCCATCGCCGTGGATGCCGGCGTGCAGCTCCAAGTGCCCAAGTCGGCAGTGATCTACACCGGACCCCGCAGACTGGTCTTCGTGGACCTGGGGGAAGGCCGCTTGCGACCGCGGCAGGTGACGCTCGGGCGCGCCAATGACCAGAACTATGAAGTCCTCAGCGGCCTCAAAGCAGGCGACACCGTCGTGACATCAGGCAACTTCCTGGTTGCTGCGGAAAGCCGCATCCGCTCGGCGGAGCAGTATTGGGGCGACGACCATGACGCCAAATGATCACTCCGAAACGGCCGCTCGCCCCAGCGTGATCGCCCGGGTCATCGACACCTGCGCCCGCCACCCGGCGATGACCATCATCCTGGTGGCTGCGCTGATCGGCTGGGGGTACGTCTCGCTGCGCAAGGCGCCGCTGGATGCCATTCCCGATGTATCCGACGTCCAGGTGATCATCTTCACGGATTGGCAAGGTCGCAGCCCCGACCTGGTCGAGGATCAGGTCACCTAC
>JAYVMM010000028.1:0-5284 GCA_043758975.1 Planctomycetota bacterium
GGCGGCAAGATCGGGATCGCGGTCGCCCTGGAGGCGGCCCGCGGTCACCGCGCGCAGGAAGGCGTCGTAGGACGCCAGCAGCGGGACGGGGACCGGCACAGCGGCGGGGATCGCGGTCTCCCCGCGCAGCGCCTGCAGCTCCAGCGTGCACAGCGCGGCCAGCCAGGGGGCCGGGGCCGCTGCCGGAGCCGGCTTCTGCTGCGCAAGCCAGTCCTGCAGGGCATGCACCACCGCGCCGGGCATCAGCTGCAGCAGGGCGCGGTCCTCGGCCTTCACCGCGATGCCGCAGCGCTCGAGGAGCTTATCGGCGGTCGGCTGGTCCTCTGCGGTGATCATGCGCACGCCAACATTCCTATTGGCATCGAGGCCGCTGACGACGACCTCGAGGAGCTCCTGCTCGCGCACCACGGTCCAGGTCTCCTGCGGAGCCTGATAGGGAAGGGTCTCCTGGTACAGCCGCAGTTCGCTCTGATCGTGGATGCGCAGGCCATCGATCGCCAGCAGCCGGTCGCCGGCGCGCAGGCCGGCCTGCTCCGCCGGCAGGCCGGCGGTCACCGCCTGGACCACGCCGGCGGGCGCCGTCGCCACGCTGAGGCCGACGGCCTGATGGAAGGCCGGCGGGGCCGGCGCATTGGCGGCAGGGCCCCAGGGCGGAGCCTCGCCCGCACCCGCGGCGACCGCGACCCCGAGGGCGAGCAGGCCAGCCAGCCCGGTGCGCGCACCGGCGATCCGCCCGCGTCCAGCGCCAACATCATCGACGAAGCGGCGGGGAATGCAGGAGGGCATAGGCCGGAATCTCCTCGCGCACCGAGCGGATGACAGCCGATGCGGCGCACGCATCATTGCACTGGGCCCATCCAGGGAAGAACCATTAACCACGGCTGGATGCAACCGTCTGAATCCAGCTCCATCCTGGACACAGCCCTGCGTATCGACCTGTGCCCATCCTGAGCCGCAGTAAAGGTTAGGCGCACAGGCGGGCGGCCTCCACAAGGTGGCTAAGCCTGGGAACACAGCGGCTGCCGGTTGTCTCCACAATGATTTCCGCATTGCGACCGCGCTCACCCCCGCCCCGGATCGGACTTGCCTCCCCCGGCACAGGCGCTGCAATGGCGGTGCTTAGCCTGGCCTTCATGACCAAAATTTCGCCACCTGGAACACGTATGAAATTCGCAATCCTCGCCCTGGTCCTCAGCACGGCGCTCGTCGCCAGCGCCGCCGACGCCCCGCCGCCGGCGGCGCCCCCCCATTATGAGAAGATTACCCTCGTCGATGGCCGGGTGCTGGTCGGCATCGTCGATGACAGCAGCACCCATATCGCCCTGTGCGACGAGAAGTCCGGCAAGTCCATCGCCACCCTCACCATCGATGGCAAGTCGATCGTCAAGCGTGAAGACCTGGTCATCACCCCACCCGCAGCCAGCGAGGAACCGGAACGCATTCCCGGCACCGACGGCCGCTGGATCAACTCCTACAAGCAGGCCCTCGAGTCGGCGCAGAAATCCAAGCGCCCGGTGCTCGCCTTCTTCACCGGCAGCGACTGGTGCCCGTGGTGCAAGAAGCTCCAGGCCGAAGTGTTCATGACCAAGGAGTTCAAGGCGTGGGCGGCGGAGCATGTCGTGCTGGTGATGTTCGACTACCCGCGCCATTTCGCACTCTCGCCCGGACTCTCGAAGCAGAATCGCGAAGTGGCGGAGAAGTACGGCATTACCGGCTATCCCGACGTCATCGGCTTGGATGCCAATGGCACCGCGCTGGGCGTCAACGTCACCTACATGGAGGGCGGGGTGGAGAAGTTCATCCCCGAATTCGAACGGCGTTGCCTGCACCGGAACTGAGGAGCGCGCATCCCAGGTCGGGGTGATGGGGGCTGGCGTGCGGACCAGGCCCAATGCCGGGGAATTAAACCCGCGCTCGTGCCAGCGCCTGGTTCCTGGCCCGGTTCTTGCCGCCCATGGCAGTCGCTGCACACGGCGCCACGGCTGGGTGCAGCGCAACCGTCCCGCGAGCATCCCACGACCTCGTTGCGCCAGGAGCTTCGACCGCAGGGCTGCCGTTGCGCAGCGCGCCACGGATCCAGGCGTTAACCTGGGCTAGGCCTTGGGCTCTTCGTGGTCCAGCCCATGCACCGTCTTCTCCCAGTAGTGCGGCTTCCAGATCAGCTGCCACAGGCCCTTCCAGGCGGCGATGCTGATGAGGATCCAGTAGACCGGACTGAGCAGCGCCGCCAGCCACAAGCCGCGCTGTCCGGGCCGGCGTCCGGCCCAGGCGTTGATCAGGATGAAGGCGAGGTTGCCGAGCAGCAAGCACACCGAGGCGACAAAGAAGACCTGGCTGAGCAGCGAGAGGTGCGCGTCCTCGTAGCGCCCGTGGAAGACCATTTGCCAGCTCAGGCGCTCATGGGTCTCGTCGCGCGTGCTGAGCAGGTCCCACAGCGGGATGCCGCGGCTGCAGTCGATCGCCAGCAGGGTGATGTAGACCCCGGTGATCGCCCACAGCACGAGGTTGAGCGCGGCCAGCGAGGAGACGCAGTAGACCGAGAGGATGAAGCCGAGCGCGCCCCACGGATTGAGCTTCCACACCAGCAGCCACGGACGCCGCGCCCACACGAGATGGGTGATCATGTAGCCCTTGAGCCACCGGCTGCGCTGGCGGATCCAATTGCCCACCCGGCTGTTGGCCTCCTCCCAGGTGGTGCTGTCCAAGGTCTTGGTCTGGTAGCCCTGCATGTACAACCGCACGCCGAGGTCGCAGTCCTCGGTGACGTTGAAGGGGTCCCAGCCACCGACTTCGCGCAGCACCGCAGTGCGGAAGTGGTTGGAGGTGCCGCCGAGCGGGATGGGCACGCCGAGCGCGACCAGGCCGGAGAGGTAGCGGCGGAACCACACGTTGTATTCGAGCGCGAACCAGCGCGTCAGCATGTTCTGGCGGTGGTTGTGGTAGGCGAGCTGGGCCTGCAGGCAGACCACCTCGACCCCATGCGAGGCGAAGGCCAGCACCGCCTGCTTGAGCTGGTCGGGCTCCGGGCGGTCCTCGGCGTCGAAGATCACCAGGTAGTCGCCGCGCGCGCTGGCGAGGCCATGGTTGCAGGCACGCGGCTTGGTCTTGGGCTGGCCGGCGGGCACGATCACCACCTCGGCCCACGGCGGTATGCCGGCATCCTTGATCGCCTGCAGGGTATCGGGGTCATCGGCCTCGAGCAGGAACTTGACGTCCAGGCGATCGCGCGGGTAGTCGAGCTTGCCGAGGTTGACCAGGATGTTGCGCGCGACGTTGCGCTCCTTGTAGAGCGGCACCAGCACGGTGTAGAGCGGCCAGCCGCCAGCCGGCTCGGGCAGCTCGCTGGCGCGGAAGCCGAAGTTGCCGCCGACCAACAGCGCGAGCAGGCGGAAGGCGATGGCGGCGAAGTAGATGAGGGTGAGCGCGCCGCCGACCACGCCCAAGGCGATGAGCGGATCGTAGGACGGCAGGTACACCAGCATTGCGATGAGGTAGCCGAACCAGGGCTCCTGGCCGGTCGGCACCCGCTTGCGATTGATGATCACGCCCAGGGTGCTGGTCAGGAAAGCGCCCGCGGTCATGCCCAGCACCACTCCCAGCGAATTGCCGAGCAGGGCGTGGACCTGCACCTCCAGGGGTCCGACCTCGCGCGATAGCGGCTGCACCGGCCCAGCGAGGTGGTTGCCGACCAGGCCGCCGGCGAAGGAGACCACCACCCCGAGCAGCAGCCAGGTCCAGGAGAAGGTGCGCATGGCGCAGGTGGCGCGGAAGCGGTTGGCGTAATCCTTGACCAGGGGATCGCCGCCGTCGACGGTCGGCAGGCGGCGGATGCGCTCACCATCGGGACCGGGAGCGGAGGCGGAGGCGAAGTCGGGCGCATGCGCAGAACCAGGAGCGCCCGCCGGGGCGGCGGCGGACTGCCGGGAGAACGGGGTGAAGGTCACCGGGGTGGCGTCGCGCTGGGGCGCGGCGACGTCCGGGCCTGGCGAAGCGGCCGGCGCACCGGTGGCGGCAGCGGCAGCGATCGCCGGCGCCACCGCGGCGGGGGCGTCCGCATCCTTGGGGTAGGGTGAGCCGGTAGCCGGCGTCGCGTCATGCGGCGGCTTTGCGCCCGCCGGGCTGGATCCCGCACCGCTCATGCACGTGCTCCGGGGGCAACCAAAGTGGACGGCATTCGGATCCTCGGATGCAGGGTCGCAGCCACGGGCCGCTCGCCGGGAGCTGAGACGATCAGCGTTCCCTCATCTCGTGCAACCACTTACCCTCCAAGCCAGGCGGCGTTGTGACGGTCGCCTGGCGCCCGCCGCCGGGGTGGTGGTCGAGGCGGATGCTCCACAGCGGTCCGCCCGTGAGCGCGGGCATGACCCGCTCCGCCCACTCGACCACCGCGATGGCGCCCTCGCGCAGCTCGTCGAAGCCGAGGGCGGCGAGGCCGGCGGCGTCGGCGAGACGGTAGGCGTCGCAGTGCACGATGGGGCAGCGCGCGCGGTACTGGTGCAGCAGGGTGTAGGTCGGGCTGGCGACCTGCTGCGCATCGCCGCCAAGCTCGGCGACCAGCGCGCGCACCAGGGTGGTCTTGCCCGCGCCCACCGGTCCATCGAGCGCCAGCGCCATGTCAGGCACCAGGAGCTGCGCCAGGCCACGCGCCAGGCGGGCGGTGGCCGGGAGGTCGGGCAGGGCGTGCACGGACATGGGGGCAGGATCCGCCGCGCAGAGCGCCGGGCAAGCGCGCCAGCGTGATGCGGCAAATGGCTTGACCGGCGCCAGGCGGAGCGAGCATCGCCAGGGCCGGATGACGGCAGCGGGAGAAGTCCCAGCCGAGGTTCGCCTCGGGTCCGGGGTGCCGAAGGAGTTACGCTCTCAGGCCAAAGGACCGCTGCCCGACGGCGCCCTGGAAAGTGCTGCCTGACGCCCCGCCGCGCGCGGACGGGACGGAAGGTGGCCGCCGACGGAGTCACGCTCTCAGGCCACGCGACAGGGGACAGGCGGCTACCACGACCCGGCGTGGCGGCACCGTCCCCTTCCTCCGGGCGCGAGCTGACCATGGCCACCATCACTTCCCCCGCTCCCCTTACCGGCGACGCGTCGGCGTCCGCGTCCGCATCAGCGCCCGCCGCCCTGCGCTTCCTCGACCGCCACCTCGGGCCGGATGCACCGGCGCAGGCGCACATGCTCACAGGGCTCGGCTACGCCTCGCTCGATGCGCTGATGGCTTCCGCGGTGCCCGCCGCCATCCGCTGCGCGCCAGTGCGCGGCATCCCGCCCGCGCGCGCCGAGCACGAGG
>JAYVMM010000029.1:0-3751 GCA_043758975.1 Planctomycetota bacterium
TCCTGGTAGTAGTGGGCGAGGATGACCGCATTCAGGCGCCGTTTGAGCGCCTGGATCTCCGCCACCAGGCCGGCGGGTGCGGCGGGTGCGGCGGGTGCGGGCGGGGCGGGGGTGCGCGGGGGGGCGGCGGCGACCATCGGGAGCTCCGTCCGCGATTATGCCTGCGGCGGGAGGCGGCAAAGCGGCAGCTGGAGGCAGCCCAGGCGCCGCGCCGCGCCGCGCCTCAGTGCAGCTGATGAGTGGTGCTCGCGAGCAGCCAGCCGGCGAGGTTGAGGAAGAACAGCAGGGTGGCGACGTCGCTGCAGGCGAGCACCACCGGGCCCGCGGCGATGCGCGGGTCGCGTCCGAGCATGCGCACCAGGGTCGGCAGGGCGACCCCGAGCAGGCAGGAGGTCACCATCGCGCAGAGGATGCTCAGTCCGATCGCGACCGCCACCAGAGGCTCGCCCTTCCAGCCCCAGGCCACCAGCGCGACCGCACCGCCGCAGGCCAGGCCGAGCAGGGAGGCGGTGGCGAATTCGCGGCGGACCGCCAGCAGCAGGCCGCCAAAAGTCGGGCGCCCGGTGCCGAGCGACTGCAGGGTGATGGTCATGGCCTGGATGCTCACGCTCTCGGAGAGCGCGAGCACCACCGGGATGAAGAGCGCGAGGACAATCACCCGCCCGAGCAGGTCCTCGTAGAGGCCGGCAAGCAGGGCGCACAGCACGCCGCCGCCGATGTTGCTGAGCAGCCAGGGGAAGCGCTTCAGGAAGCCGCGCCAGGGCGCCGCCTGGGCGCCGCGCGAGGCCTGCACGCCGATGAGCTGGAAGACCTCGTCGGCGGCGTTGCGTTCGCTCATCGCCTGCATCTCGTCGGTGAACAGCCCGACATCGACGGTGCCGACGAGATGGCGCTCGCGGTCGACCACCGGGAAGGCGAGGAAGCGGTGCTGGATGAAGAACTCGCAGGCTTCGAGCACGCTCGCGCCCACCGGGATCGCCACCACCTTGCGCACGCACAGCGCCGCGATCGCCATCGCGGGATCGCTCATCAGCAGGCGCCTGGTCGGGATCACCCCGATCAGGCGGTTGGCGGCGTCGGTGACGTAGAAGTAGACGATCTGCTCAGGCAGCTGCTGGCCGCGCAGCTGGTCCAGGGTCTGGGCCACGGTCAGCCCTTCCTGGATGGCGATGAAGGTGCGGCGAAGATGCTTTTCGATGGGATCGTCGAGCTGGTGCCGTACCTCCGCCGTCATGCGCGTCTCCGTCTGCCTGCGCCCACCATGGCGGCGGCGCGTGCGCCGGCAAGGGTGCGCTCGCGTGCGCAAGCGACGTCAGCGTCAGCCTCAGCCTGAACTTCAGCGGCGGCGTCAGCGGCGGCGGCTGAGGGCGCGGTTCCAGGCCACGCAATCGCTGTAGCGCACCTGAGTGCCGCCGAAGATGTCGAGCGCGCTGCCGAAGGTGAGATCGATGCGCCCGCGGCTCAGGCGGTCGACCAGCAATAGGTCGTCGATGTGCTTGCCGCCGCCGGCGTAGGTGCAGGGCAGCGGCGACCAGCGCCCGAGCGCCTCCACCAGCTGATCGTCGATGCCGGAGCACAGGCCCTCGACATCGGCGGCGTGGATGAGCAGCTCGCTGCACTGGGTGGCGAGTGCATTGAGGTTGGCTTCGTTGATGGCGAAAGAGGTGATGGTCTGCCAGCGATCGGTGGCGACCAGCCACTGCTCTCCGCGGCGGCGGCAGCTGAGATCGATGACCAGGCGGTTGCGGCTGACCTTCTGGGTCAGGGCGGCGAGGCGGGCGGGCGAGAACTCCGCCTCGGGGAACAGCCACGAGGTGACGATGACCTTGGACGCCCCGGCTTCGATCCACGACTGCGCGTTATCGAGATCGATGCCGCCGCCGACGTGGAAGGCGTCCGGCCAGGCGGCGATGGCGGCGCGCGCGGCGGCATCGTTGCCCGGCCCGAGCTTGATCACATGGCCGCCGGCCATGCCGTCGCGGCGGTACAAGGCGGCGAAGTGCTCGGGCGGCTGGCTGGCAACGAAGTTGGTGAGCAGCCCGGCGCCGTCCCCAGCCAGGCTGCCGCCGACGAGCTGCTTGACCTTGCCGTCATGGAGATCGATGCAGGGGCGGAACAAGGTCATGGCGCGATGGGGGGGCGGGGTTGGGCGCGGCCGCCGACGAGGCGACCGCCACAGACGGTACACCCCGGGGGCACAATGCACTCGCCAGTCGGCGCCGCGCCCCGCGCGCGGGGCGCTCCCCCGCCTACTCGCCGAGGTAGGCCTCGCGCACGCGCGGATGGTCGAGCAGGCGGTCGGCGCGGTCGGTGAGCACCATGCTGCCGGTCTCGAGCACGTAGCCGCGCGCGGCGAGGCCGAGGGCGAGGCGGGCGTTCTGCTCGACCAGCAGGACCGCCAGCCCGTCGCGGTTGAGCGCGCGGATGGCGGCGAAGATCTTCTCCACCAGCAGTGGCGCCACCCCCATCGATGGCTCATCCATCAGCAGCAGGCGGGGCCGGCTCATCAGCGCGCGCCCGATGGCGAGGAACTGCTGCTCGCCGCCGGAGAGCGTGCCGCCGGCCTGGCGCCGGCGCTCGGCGAGGAGGGGGAAGAGCTGGTAGACGCGCTCGAGATCGGCGGGGATGCCAGAGGAATTGCGGGTGAAGGCGCCGAGCATGAGGTTCTCGGCCACGCTCAGGCGGGGGAAGATCTTGCGCCCCTCCGGCACCTGGGCCAGGCCGCGGCGGACGATCTGGTGCGCCGGCAGGCGATCGAGCGCCTCGCCGGCGAAGGTCACGCTGCCGGCGGCGAGGCGGTGGATCCCAGAGATGCACATCAGGGTGGTGGTCTTGCCGGCGCCGTTGGCGCCGATCAGGGTCACGATCTCGCCCGCGCGTACGTTCAAAGAGACGCCCTTGAGCACGCGGATCGGGCCGTAGCCGGCGACCACCTGCGTGAGCTCGAGCAGGACCGGCGCCTCGCCGGCGGCAGGCGCGGGGGTCATGCGCCTTCCTCCCGCCCGAGGTAGGCGGCGATGACCCCGGGATGGGCGCGCACCTCCGCCGGGGTGCCCTCGGCGATGCGCTGACCGTGGTGCAGCACCAGGATGCGGTCGGAGATGCCCATCACCACCCGCATGTCGTGCTCGATCAGCAGCACGGTGACGCCGCGGGCGCGGATGGCGCGGATGAGGACCATCAACTCCCGGCTCTCGCTCGGATTCATGCCCGCCGCCGGTTCGTCGAGCAGCAGCAGCGCCGGACTGCTGGCGAGGGCGCGCGCGATCTCCAGCCGGCGCTGGTGGCCGTAGGGCAGGCTGCCGGCGGCTTGCTCGGCGCAGTGCGCCAGGCCGACCAGCGCGAGCATCGCCGCCGCGTCGCCGCGCGCCTGGGCATCCTCCCGGCGCATCGCCGGCGTGCGCAGTGCCGCCTGCCACAGCCGGCTGGCCAGGCGGCGGTCGAGGCCGACCAGAATGTTGTCGCGCACGCTCATGTCGCGGAACAGGCGGATGTTCTGAAAGGTGCGTCCGACCCCGGCGCGCGCCACCAGTTCGGGGGTGCGCCGGGTGGTGCGCAATATGCTCCAGCCCGCGAGCAGGCCGAAGGCGGCGCCGCAGAGCGCGGGCACCACGGTCCAGGGCGAGGGGGCGAGGCCGCGGGCGGCCACCGCCCCGGCGGTGGCCCAGGGGAAGTCGCGTCCGCCGAGGTGATGGTTGACCGCCGCCTCCCACAGCTCGGTGGCATTGATGCCGAGCACGGCGGCGGCGGC
>JAYVMM010000030.1:0-1529 GCA_043758975.1 Planctomycetota bacterium
TGACCAGCCTACCCAGTCCGGCGACCCTGCCCGCCCACCAGGAGACCTTCGGCTGGATCGATGTGCGTGACGGCTCGATCGGCCCCAATTTTCGCGGTCCTTCGCCGCAGACCCCCCCGTTTCCGCCCGCCTGGAGCGACAATCCGGTGGTCCACGATGGCCATGGCCACACGCGCCCGTTGTGGCCCGCGATCGGCAGCGTGGTGATCTGCCCGATGTACGTCATGCAACGCCCGCCCTACGCCACCCAGCTGACCGCGGCCTACAATCCCATCTCGACCACTGCTGGCGACCCCCATTTCGGCCTCGCCCTGATCCGCTATCCCGATCCCATGCCGGTGGTGAGCAACGGCTGGGCGCCGCTATCTGCGACCGGCGCGGTGGCGGCGTCGCTCTACGACGACGGCATGCAAGGCGCGACCGGAAATGACTTCATCCACGGCGATCCCACTCCGCGCCCGCAGAGCGCCGGCAAATCGTGGTTCCGCCTCTACCGCGAAGGACCCTCCACCTTTGTTGCGACTTGCGGCGCGGGCGGCACGCTCGGCTACCGCGACTTCCCGGAGGCTGCCGCCGCCGGCGGAACGGTGGTGGCCAACTATTTCAACAACGACCCGAACCTGTTCGACGCGCTGCTCGGGGATGAGACGCGGATCTGGTACCGTTTCGAATGGTCATCGGCGGTCGCGGAGCTGACCTACCACAATCTCCAGCACGGCGTGGCCTGGGGCCAGGAGCACTACATGATGTGGCCGGCCAATGCGAGCTACACCTGGTGGGTCGGCAACCGCACCCAGAGCTGGGCCAAGAATCCGGTGGGCACCATCCGCTGGGTCGAGCGCCTGATGACCCAGCCGTCCATCTTCTGACCGGCACCCGATCGACCGCGCACCCCGACCCCGTGGAGGTGGCGGTTGCCTGCCCCCGCCAGGGGAAGGTGCTACCCCGACCATGGCCGTACGAGCTGCGGCGTGGCGGTGAACCGGCTGACAGGTGACGCGTTGGTATCGTCGACTGCGGGGATGCCATGGAGCGCCAATGGGGTCGTCGTGCTGCGCTGCTCGTCCTTGTACTCGTCAGCGCCGGTGGATCGGGATTTCGTCGCCCGCGCGCTGATCGATGACGGCGCGCTCCTGCTGCGGAACGACTTGACCATCACCTTCACGCCCATCACCGGCGATAATTCCGCCTTCTTCGTTTCCGACGGCACCACCCAGCTCATGGTGGCGCGCGGCTATTGCGACCAGGGCAGGATCGCCATCACCGGGACCTTCACGGTCATGTACCATGATCAAGGGACGAGGTCCGAATACCTGCTGGGCAGCGGCGTGATCACGGATGCCATGCGCAAGCATGGCCGCACGCAGTGACCAGATCGGCATCATCCGCGTCGAAGCCGGCTGCACCCGCGAGATGAAGCTGTATGCCTACCCATTCAAGGCGCCCTATGAGATCCTGACCTGCGATGAGCTCGGGCTCTACACCGCGGTCGCGGATTTTTCACGCACCATCGAGACCGCCTCCGTCAT
>JAYVMM010000031.1:0-4933 GCA_043758975.1 Planctomycetota bacterium
CCGTCATCACCATGGTCGCCATCGATGCCCTGATCGCCGCCGCGATCAAGGCCATGGGTTGTCCGACCTGCGGAGGCGCTTTGCATGCCGGGCACTACCCGCGCAAGCCTCGGGGGCATGAGCCGCTGGAAGCGGCAATGACGCACCGATGGAGCTGGTGCTGCGATCAGGACGGGTGCCGTGGCTGCGTAACCCCTCCCTCCGTCTGGTTTTGGGGGCGTCTCGTCTACGTCGCCGGGTCGGTCCTGGCGCTGGTGCGTACCGAGGCGAGATCGCCGGAGGAGAACCGCCTGCGTTTGGCGATCGGAGCAAGCCAGCTGAGCCTGCGACGGTTTTCCGAATACTGCATCCACCCCATGAACGCGTCACCGCGGCCTGGGTGGTGGCGGGGAGCGAACCAAGCACACAGTCCTGCGTTCACCCGCCATGCCCCACCCGCTCCTACCCCGCCTGGGCTGTCTGGCGCTGGCCATGTCCTGCGCCGCCGGGGTGGAGCTGCCGATCACCGCCATCGCCATCGGACCCGAGGGGGCGGTGGTCGAGCGCGCCGGCACGCTGCCACCAGGCGACGAGGTGGTCGACGGGCTTCCCCTCGGCCTCGACCCCAACCGGCTGTCCCTGGTCATCGCCGGGCTCGACTCGCCGCCGGCATTGCGCCTGGTGTTGCCGGTGCCGGCGCGCGAGGAACTTGCCGATCCGGCCTGGCAGCAGCGCCTTGCCGCCGCCCAGGAGGCCTTCGATGCCGCCCAGCCCCTGATCGATCTCGCCGAGCAGCGCAAGCGCCTGGCGCGCGCCGTGCTCGCCCTCCTGCCCGAGAGCGTGACTGCCAGGGGGGCTGGGCCGGTGGCCGGCGACCCCGGCGCCGGCGGCGCCCGCCCGGAGCCGATGCTCAGCCGCCCGGAAACCGCGGCGACCCCGGTGACCGGCGGACGCGAGCTGCAGGCCCTGCTCCAGTTCGTCACCGATAACGCCACCCGCGCCGAGGACGAGAGCGCGGCAGCGCGGCGCGCCCGCCTACAGGTGCGCGCCACCCTCATCGCCCTCGACCAGGAGCGCGAACGTGCGCATCCGCCGCGCCGGCAATCAGCCCAGCTGCCGCTGCCCGGAGCCGGCGGGCGGGCGGTGCGCCTGCGCTACACCATCGATCGCGCCAGCTGGGCGCCAGTCTACCGCATCGAGGTCGCGGACGGGCGCGCCGAGCTGGTGCGCGAGGCGCTGATCGACGTCCCGCGCGACCAGGACTGGAACCAAGGCGAACTCACCCTGGTCACGCGCACGCCGGGCAGCGGCCTGACCTTGAAGGAGCTCCAGGTGCCGGTGCTCGAGCTCAGCGACGAGGTGGTGACCGAGCGCAGCGGCGGCGGCAAGCAGCGCGCCATCGCCAGGGGCGGCGGCAGCCTCGCCAGCGAGAGCTACGTCAACACCGCGTTGCGGCAGGCGCAGAAGCGCATCGGCGAAGACGGTTCCTGGCCGGCCGGGGCCTGGACCGCGCACGCCACCGCGCTGCGCACCCTGGTCTTCCTCGGCGCCGGCTACGACCACAGGACTCCGAACCGCTACCGCCATGTGGTCGATGCCGCGCTCAGCTGGCTCTGCCACCATGAAACCGCCGGCGACATCGCCGGGCAGGCGCTCACCGCGCTCGCACTGGCCGAAGCCTGGGCGATGACCGGGGACGCGGCGGTCAAACCTTCCGCCGAACGCGCCCTCGCCCATCTCACCGACCTCGCCTGCCGCGGTCCCGATCTCGAACTGGCACTGTACCACCGCGGTGCGATGGCCGGGCCGCAGCTGCTCGGCTGGGTGACGCTGGCATGGAAGAGCGCGCTGGCCGGCAACCTCGACTCGGCGTTGACCACCCAGCTTGGCGCTGAGATCGCACGCCTGCTGCCCGAGCTCGACGGACATGCCAACCGCGACGAGGCGGGGGTGACGCGTCTGCTGGTCGAGATCTTCCTCGGCCGCCAGCGCAGCGGCCAGGGGCACCAGCCGCCGGTGAGCGAGTGGCTCGAGCACGCGACGCGCTGGTTCCAGGATGGCCGCCCGGAACTGGCCTATTTCGCCACCCTCGGCATGTTCCAGTCCGGCGGCGATGCCTGGGTCAAGTGGAATGGCACCATGCGCGACAAGCTGGTCGAGCTGCAGGACGTGGGCCTGCGCAACGGCTGGGCCGCGGCCACCCCCTCCCCGCTGGGCGAGGATGCCGCGATGGCGCTGCTCGCGCTGCCGCTCGAGGTCTACTACCGCTATAGCCGCATCGACGTGACGGACGGCCCGGGCAACCGGCTGTTCGGCAACCGCATGCCGACCATGAGGATGCCCGATTTGCCACCGCTGCCGGATCTCGCCAGCGCCGCCCGGAGCTGGCCGGTGAGCTTCGCCGCCGGACCGGCCCACCTCGTCGCCGGGCAGCGCATGCGCATCCTGCTCGGGCGCACCCCGCTGCCCGGCCGCCTCTCCCTGCACGCGAATCCGGCCGACGGCTCCGGCGCATGGCGTGTGCTGCGCACCACCAACCCGCTGGGCACCCCCCTCCTCGCGGGCGCGCTCGAGGTGGTGGTCGACCACGAGCGGCTGGGCACGGCCGCCCTACCCTTCACCGAGCCCGGGCGGCCGCTCAACCTCGAGCTCGGCCGCGACGAACGGGTGCTGGTGACGCGCAGCGAGGAGCGCAGCGATGACGAGGCCTGGGGCAAGCGCACGCGCACCTTCCGCGTGCACCTGCGCGTCGATGCCCCGCCTGGGCTCTATCAGACCATCCGCATCGACGAGGCCATGCCGGTCCCGGCCAATCCCAGCATCCAGCTGGTCAGCGTCGATCCCGCCATCGCTCCCGATGTGCTCGACCGCCGCCTGGTCGAGGAGCCGGTGTGGCATCTCGACCTCGATCTGGCCACGCCGCCGGCGCGTGGGCAGCTCAGCTGGCAGCTGCGTTATCCGGCCACCCTTCGCCCCGCGGTGGAGCAGGTCGTCCCGGCCGTCCCGGACGCTGTCGGCGCCGGCGTCGAGAACCAAAGCGCCATCGACAGCGACGTCGAGGAACAGACGGAGAGGAAAGCGCCATGAGCATCCCCCGCCTCCTGCTGCTGTCCTGGTGCATGGCGCTGTACGCCGGCGAGGCGCCCGCCATCCCCCTCCCCGCGCCCCAGAGCCTGGTGCTCTACCACGATGGCCTGCGCCTGGTCAGCCACCTTGCCGTCGGTGCCGGACGGACGCGCATCGCGCTGCCGACCGCGGTCGGTGACCTGGTCGAGGTCGGCAGCGCCGACGCTTGGTCGCTGGATAGCCGCATCGAGAGCGCCGAGCCGCCACCGCTGCCGGCCCAGCTGACCGCCGACATGGTCGAGTGGGCCGCGCTGGTGCACCGCGAGCGCATCCACGACGCCGGCGCCGAGGCGACCGAGCGCATGGCGGCGGAGCTGGGCCAGCGACTGGCCCAGCGCGCGATCGCCCCAGCGCGAGGCGAAACCGACTCCTGGCAGGCCGCGCTCGACGCCATCATCAGCCTGCGCCAGGGCACCCTGCGCGAAGGCCAGGCGCTCGCCCAGGGCTGGCGCGAACTGCACAGCAAGGCCGCGCAGGAGCTCGCCACCGGACTCACCGCCGCGGCGGTGATGGGGCTGGACGACGGCACCCACCCCACCGACCTCAGCGATCCCGCTTTCGCCGCGCAGCGCGCCTGGCGGGCGGCAGCGGCGAGCAGCGCACCGGTGCGCATCCTGGTTGTCGAGCGCTCCGGCCCAGGCGTGGTCGAGGTGGTGACCGAACGGACAGACGTGCACTGGTCGCCCCGCGCCCGCCTGGTCGCCGGCAAGGGCGCCGCCCTGCTGGTGCGCCAGGCGGTGGTGCAGGTTCCCGCCGGGCTGACCCTGGCGGCCTTGCCGGCACGCCTGATCGGCAGCGCGCGCGAGCAGGCGCTCCACGGTGCGACGCTGGTGGCGCGCACGGTCACCGCCAACAGCGCCCCGGTGGTCGAGCGACGCAGCGTCACCACCAGCACGCGCAGCGTCGAATGGGCAGAGCTGGGCGGCGGAGCCTCGCGCGCGCAGACCTGGGAGCTGCCGGCCCTGGCCATCGCCGCCCCGGCCGAGCGCGGCGCCGAGGTGGTGGCGGAGCTGCAGCAGGGCGCGCTGGCGGTGGTCGCTGACGAATGGGTGCTGGCCCCCGACCTCGCACCCATCCTGGTGCGGCGATTGAGCGTGCGCCTCGACGCCCAGACCCTCAGCGCCGGGACCCTCGAACTGGTCATCGACGGAACCGTGCTCGGTCGGCGTGTGCAGCCTGAGGTCCCTGCGGGCGGCCTCATCCACCTCGCTGCCGGCGAGGACCAGCGTGTCTTCCTCGCCGCGACCACGCCGTGGGAGGAGGACCCCGCCCGCCCGATCAACCGCAAGCGCGCCGGCGGCGACTACCGCCTGCGCAACCTCTCGGGCGACGTGTTGCGCTTCTCCTGCTATTTGAGCATGCCGGTGAGCGCAGCCAAGGGCGTCACGGTGAGCGTCGACGAGGTCGCCACCCCCGGCTGGAAGGAGGTGCAGCCGGGGATCCTGCGCTGGGACCTCGAGCTCCAGCCCGGGGCCGAGACCATCCTGCGCCGCGGCTGGAAGATCGAGGCGGAGGGCAAGCTGCGCCTGTGAACGCTCCGCGACCCGGCTGGAGCGGGCGCGCGACGCCGACTAGCGGATGGTGCCCTCCGGCACATCGAGGATGGAGGCGACCGCCATGGCGTTGCCGAAGTGCTCGAAGTCGCGGAAGCTCCACACGGGGAGGAAAGAGAGAATGGAATTTCAGGCCTCCTGACCCGCAGGATTTGGAGACGATACCAACTGGTAGCGCAGCATCATGTCTGTTCCCGGATAAATCGTCTCCGAATTGTTGAGCCTAAACGTCGCATTAGAGACAGGACATCCGCTGTGTAACCCCTTGAATTTCA
>JAYVMM010000032.1:0-9311 GCA_043758975.1 Planctomycetota bacterium
TGGAATGACCCGCCAATGGTCCCTTCGCCCAGAGTGAAGGCGGTCCGAAGCGCGCAGGGGTCAAGGGGGGCGGAGTTACGGAGCCAGGGCTATCTGCACTGAAGAATACAAAAACAACAGTAAGTGCTATATGACATACCAGAATGGAACCCACTTAGAAAAGCGAAGTCCCGGAAATTCCCTGTGTTGAGCACGTTGCGCGGCAGGAACGCTAACCGTTGGAGGTTGATGTAGTTCCAGCGCGCCTTCGTGGCCGGCCTGCAGTCGCTACCTGCCGGGAACACCGGACGGTCCAGGTTTGTTGCGTCGACATGCGAATCGTCCAGCCGCAGGTTCAGATCAGGGTGGTCTTGCCGGTGGCCCGTCGCGGCGCCGCCGCCGCGGCCAGGGCGATGCCCAGCCCGAGGTAGTTGGCGAGCAGGCTCGAGCCGCCGTAGCTGAAGAACGGCAACGGCACGCCGGTCACCGGCATCAGGCCCATCGCCACCGCCAGGTTGATCGAGGCCTGGCCCATCAGCAGGCAGGTATAGCCGACGATGAGCAGCCGCCCACAGGGATCCCGGCAGATCGAGGCGGCATGCATCCCGGCCCAGGCGAAGGCGAGGAACAGCCCCAGCGCGACCGTGCAGCCGATAAAGCCGACCTCCTCGCCGACCACCGCGAAGATGAGGTCGGTGTGCTTCTCGGGCAGCCAGCCGAGGCGGTTCTGCTCGCCCTCGAGGTAGCCCTTGCCGAGCCAGCGCCCGGAGCCGATCGAGCGCACGCTGCGCAAGGTCTGGTAGCTCTCGGTGAGGGCGTACTCCTCAGGATGCAGCCAGGCCTCGATGCGCTTGTACTGGTAGGAGCGGTTGCCCTCGCGCGGCAGCACCGAGTTCTGCAGCTGCTTGAGCGCTGGCGAGGAGCCGGGGTCCATGAGCAGGATGACGAAGAGGGTGAGCGTCCCGCCGAGCGACAGCAGCAGGATGCCGGCGAGGTGGCGCAGGCGCATGCCGGCGGCGATCAGCATGCCGAAGATCATCGGCGGGAAGGTCAGCGAGCTGCCGAGGTCGTTGCGCGCGTGCAGCGCCGCCGGCAGGGCGGCGAGCGCGAGCGCTCCCAACACGTGCAGCAGGCGGGCGGGCTGGAAGTCCGGGCTGCTGAGCAGGCGGGCGCAGGCGAGCAGGGTGCCGAGCTTGATGAACTCCACCGGCTGCAGGCGCAACGGCCCCAGCACCACCCAGTTGGCCTGGCCCTTGATTACCGGCACCAGCGCCGAGCCGGCGGCGGCGGCCATGAACAGCTCGAGCGCGATGCCCGCGAGGAAGGCGGGGATGGCGAGCGCGCGCCAAGTCGCGAAGGGCACGTTCAGCACGCCGACGCAGGCGGCGAGGCTGATGCCCCACCACACCAGCTGCATGCGCGCCTCCTTGCCCAGGCCGAAGCGCTCGTTGGGATCGTAGCAGGCGCTGATGACGAAGGCCACGCCGAAGGTGGTGAGCAGGGTCGCCACCACCAGCCAGCCCCAGGGCACCTCGCGCCAGCGTACCGGTTCGATCAGCGCCATGGCCGCCGCTCAGCGCGGCCCGGGCTGCCGGCGCGCAGCGCCGCGCTGCGCGAGGTGCGCGCGCCTGCTCATCGCAGCAGCTTGGCGAAGGTGTCGAACACCGGCGGGATCGGCGCCACCGCCTCGATCCGTTTGCCGCTCTCCGGGTGGTCGAGCGCGAGGAGATGGGCGTGCAGCATCATGCGCGGCGCCTTGGGCGGCGGCGGCTGGCCGGGCAGCGGGCGCACGCGCAGGCCGTAGACGCGGTCGCCGTACACCGGGCAGCCGATCGCCGCCAGGCTGACGCGGATCTGGTGGGTGCGCCCGGTCTCGAGCCGGACCTCGAGCTCGGCGCCGAGGCGGAAGCGGTGCAGCACGCGGAAATGGGTGATGGTCTGCTTGCCTGCCTCGTCCTCCTCGACCAGCGAGCGCCGCCCGTGCTCGTCGCGCCCAATGGTGCCGACGATGGAGTCCTCGTCCTTGCGCGGGGCACGCGTGACCAGGCAGCGGTAGGTGCGCCCGGCGGCGTGGCTGGCGAACTGCACGCTGAGCAGGCGCTGCGCCTCGCGCGTCAGCGCCAGGCACAGGCAGCCGCTGGTCTCCTTGTCGAGGCGGTGGACCACGCCGATGAAGCGCGGGTCCTTGCCTTGCTTGCGCATGGTGCGCCGCAGCAGCTCGGGGATGTGGCCGCGCTCTGGCGCCTCCATCACCCCGCCCTGCTGGTGCGGCGCCGAGAGCACGCCATAGGCCTTGTTGACCACCACCAGGCAAAGGTCCTCGTAGACGATGGTGAAGGGCTTCTCCGACGGCGGCGCGCTGTCGTGCAGGCGCGCGCGCAGCGGCGCCTTGATGCCGTGGCGCAGGTCGCACTCGACCTGCGTCGCGCCCGCGGGCAGGACCTGCTTGGGCTCGAGCACGGTGGCGCCGGCGACGCTGACCAGGCCGGCGGCGACCGCCTCGCGCGCACGGTGGCGCGACAACCCGGGCAGGGCGGCGGCGAGGGCCGCGAAGAGCGGTTCGCCCTCGGCGGTGATGGTCAGGCGGTGCAGCGAGTAGAGTTCAGCCATGGCCGGCTGCCAGGGTGCGCGGGAAGCGCGCCGAGTCCAGGCCGGGGGTGCCGCCGCGGGAGCTGGAGCTACAGCTACAGCTTGGGCAGTTCCGGCAGGTTGCCGGTCTTATCCTGAGACTCGTCGTCCTCGTCGAAGCTCTCGACCTTGAGCGACTGGGTCTGGCGCTTGCCGGAGGCGGTGCCGCGCTCGTGGCGCTCGCTCGGCGGCATCTCCTGGTCCTCGTCGAGGACGACCAAGAGGCCGCTGCGGTTGTTGTCGGGATTGCCTTCGCCCGCGCGCTCCATCTCGTCATCCGGCAGGGCGTCGAGGCCGCTGCTGCTGGGCGCGATGGCGAGCGCCGCCGGCGGCGTGTGGATGGGCGGCGGCGGAGCGACGGGCGGGGCGCTGTAGGCCGCTGGGGCCGCTTGCACCGGCAGCGGCTCGGGCGGCGGCATGATGCGGTTGAAGGCCGGGGTCGGGGTCGGAATCGGGGCGGGCGGCGGGTTGGAGTTCCTCGCCGCCGGGGCGGCAGCCTCGGCCTTGGGCGTGAGCTGGGGGCCGGCGCCGTCGCGCACCTGGCGCGGCTGCCAGCCGTGGCTGTTGCCGCCGCCCAGGCCGCTCTGCGAGAAGGTCAGCACGTGCGCGGCGAGGCCAAGGGCGACGGTCAGGGAGGGGCCGTTGGCGTCGAGACCGTGAACGTCGTAGCGGCTGGGCACCAGGTCGAGCCCGGCGAGCGGATCGAGCACGTGCACCGGGCGCCCGAGGATGTTGCCGAGGATCTCGGCGATGCCGGGCAGCTGGCTGGAGCCGCCGGTGAGCACCACGTTGTTGACTTGGGCGTCGAACTGGCCCTCGACGTAGTCGAAGCTCAGGCGGATCTCGTTGGCGAGGTCCTCAAAGGCGGGCATGGCGGCATCGATCAGCGCCTCGAGCGCCTCACCGGGAGCGGTCTTGATGCGCTCGACGTTCTCCGCCGGCTCATTGAAGGTGCGCACGATGGCGTCGGTGATCTCATTGCCGGCGAGGTAGACCTCGCGGGTGAAGAGCAGGCGGGTGCCCTGGACGATGGCGATGTTGCTCTTGCTCGCACCGACGTCGATCAACGCGGTGGCGGTCTTGGTCGCGGGATCGTTGGGCTGGCCCGGGCCGAGCAGCTCGTAGGCGTTGGCGAGGGCGAAGACGTCGACGTCGATGATCTCGGGGGAGATGCCGGCGTTGCGCAGCTGGACGACATGGTCCTCGACGAAACCGCGCCGCACCGCCACCAGCAGCACCTCCATCTTGGCCCCGACCTCGGTGCCGCGCTCGGGCAGCGGCTGGCAGTCGATGATGACCTCCTCGCTGCCGAAGGGGATGTACTTGTCCGCCTCGTAGGCGATGTGCGCCTTGAGTTCGCTGTTGTTCAGGCGCGGGGTCTCGACCTGGCGCACGATCACCGAGCGCCCCGAGACGCTCGACACCAGGCGGCGCGAGCGCGCCCCGAGCTGGTTGAGCACCTTGCGGATGACCTCGACCGGTTCCTGGGCGCCAATGCGCTCCTGAGCGTAGCCCTGCAGGGTGAGGCGGTCGCCATTCGGCTGGAGCGCCACCGCCTTGACCGCAAAGGAGCCGACATCCAGGCCGATAACCGTTTTGGCGCTCTTGAACATCCGAACCTCCGAGAGGTGCCGCGGGCACGAGGCACGCAGCCACTCTATGGGCTGCCCGGCAGCGCGCAAATGCCGCCTATTCTTGGGGGTGAGTGGGCTTGGCGGGCCTGGGTTCAGCGCCCCTGGCGCAGGCTCCAGCGCAGCTGGTGGCGCTGCACCACCGGCTGGGTCAGGGCGCTATAGGTGATGAGGTAGCGCAGCTCCCCGCCGGTGGTGAAGGGCAGCCCGCCTCGGGGGCTGCACTCCCCACCTCCTGCAAGTTCGCTAATCGATACTGTGACTGGAGTTGGATCCAGGAGCAGGGTGCCATCGAGGTGGCTGGTGCCGGGCGGTAGGCTGAGGGTGTAGCGTTGGCCTTGCCACCGCCGCTCGAGCTCGCCGGGCAGCGGCGCGCCCAGCGGCACGCGCTGCGCCTCACCGGCGGGACCGGGCAGGGCGAGCAGGCCGCTCCACAGGCGGGCGAGACTGGCGGGACCGTAGGCTTCCCGGCTGGAGGCGTCGAGCGGCGGCAGGTCGCCCTCGATGGCGGCGGGGAAGCGCTGGTTGATGCGCTTGACGATCTCCTCGCCGCCGCGCACAGCCGCCACCACCCCGCTGCGCGGGTCGAGCACCACCGTCAGCTGGGCCCCATCGAGGGCGAGCAGGTGGCCGAGCAGGGGGTCATCGCGCCCGTTGCGGTCGACCGGCAGGCGGCTGTCGACCGCATGGTTGCCGGCCGGGCCGTTCTGGCTGGCGGTGAGGTGGAGGATGACCACGCTGAGCTCGCAGCGCGTGGGCGTCACCAGCTGGGGCGAGAGCGAGAACTCCCAGCCCACCGTGCTGTGGTAGTTCAGGGTGTCGCCGGCGCTCTGCCAGCTGACGTCCTGGGTGAGGTCGTAGGCGTAGAGGGTGGTCTTGCCGGTGGCGAACTGGTAGCCGGCGGTGGGCTCGGCGGGAGCGCCGGGAGCGCCGGGAGCGGGCGCCACCGGCGCCGGGGGGAAGGTGGCGGGCTCGGCGGCGAACCCGGGGGGAGGCGCAACGAGCAGCGCGCACAGCGTAGCCAGCACGCACAGCGCCTGCCGGGAGGCCCCCAGCCGCCTCAATGGCCCCTCCGCACCACGAAGCGGGCGAGCGCGAGCAGACCGTCGGCGCGTGGGGACTCGCCAGCGAGCAGCGCGAGCGCCTGTTCGGCGCTGGCGGCGGCGTGGCGGCGCGCCGCCTCGAGGCCGAACAGGGCGACATAGGTGAGCTTACCCTGGGCGGCATCCTTGCCCGCGGTCTTGCCGAGCTCCTGCGAGGTGGCGGTGGCATCGAGCACGTCGTCGGCGATCTGGAAGGCCAGCCCGACCGCCTCGCCGAAGCGCCCGAGGCGGGCGACCAGCCCGGGCTCGGCGTCGGCGGCGAGCGCCCCGAGCTGGCAGGCGGCGGCGATCAGGGCGGCGGTCTTGCGCCGGTGGATGCGCTCGAGGGTGGCGCCAAGGGCTTTGTCGCCGCCGGCTCCCGCCTGCTGCCAGCTGGCGGTGGCGTCGCAGTCCTCCTGCTGCCCGCCGACCACGCCCAGGCTGCCGGCTGCCGCCGCCAGCAGCGGCACCGCCGCCGGCGCGACCGCGGCGGCGGCGGCAAAGGCCAGGCACTGCAGGGCGTCGCCGGCGAGGATGGCGGTGGCCTCGTCGAAGGCGCGGTGGCAGGTCGCCCGTCCGCGCCGCAGGTCATCGTCGTCCATCGCCGGCAGGTCGTCGTGGATCAGGGTGTAGGTGTGCAGCAGCTCCAGCGCCGCGAGCGCGTGCAGCAGGCGCGGCGGTGCGCTTTCCGCCCCGGGCGCAGCGGCGCAGCGGTAGGCGGCGAGCGCCAGCGCCGGGCGTAGGCGTTTGCCGCCGGCGAACACGCTGTAGCGCATCGCCTGGTGCAAGCGCGCGGGCACGGCTTCCGCCGCCGGCAGCAGCTCCTCGAGCGCGCCTTCGCACAGCGCCGCTGCCTCCGCAAGCAGCACGGCGGCGGCATCGCCTGGGGTCTGCGCGGGGAGAGGCATGGCGCCACGTTGGCTGGGCAAGGGACGCCGGCAAGAGCGGGTTTGGCGGGAACGGGCGGGACCTCAGGCGCGCCCGCTGCCGGCCTGCGACGCTGCCAGGCAGCGATTGCAGAGGGGCGCGTGCGGGTAAGCTTCTGGGACGTATCACCGGCGGAGTCCGCGCATGGCATCAGAACCGTCTCCCGCATCCCACCACCCCGCCGGCAGCGCCGGCCTGGCGCCCGGCGCGCCCGCCGCGAACGGCACCAGCGCGCATACCAGCGCCGACTACGGGGTCGACCAGATCCAGGTCCTGGAGGGGATGGAGGCGGTGCGCAAGCGCCCGGGGATGTACATCGGCGACCCCGGCTCGAACGGCCTCTACCAGTGCGTTTGGGAGGTGGTTGACAATTCCATCGACGAGGCGCTCGCCGGCCACTGCACCGAGGTGCACGTCATCATCCACACCGACAATAGTCTGAGCGTCTCCGACAACGGCCGCGGCATCCCGGTCGCGCCCCACCCCTCCTCGGGGAAGTCGACGCTCGAGGTCGCACTCACCGTGCTGCATGCGGGCGGCAAATTCGGCTCTGGCGCCTACAGGAAGTCGGGCGGCCTGCACGGCGTCGGGGTGTCGTGCGTCAACGCGGTGAGCGCCTGGCTGGTCGCCGAGGTCAAGCGCGACGGCTACCAGTACCGCATGCGCTTCGAGCGCGGCGAGGCCAAGACCGCGCTGCAGACGGTCGGGGCGAGCACCGAGCGCGGCACCCAGATCCAGTTCAAGCCCGACGTCGAGGTCTTCGGCACCAACACCATCTTCGACTTCAAGGTCATCGCTGCGCGGCTGCGCGAGCTCGCCTTCCTCAACAGCGGCGTGCGCATCGGGCTGCAGGACCTGCGCGAGGAGGGCAAGGCGGAGATGTTCTACTCCACCGACGGCCTGGCCGCCTTCGTGCGCTACCTCAACCAGGGCAAGGACGCGCTGCACCCGGTCATCCACATCCGCAAGACCACGACCGAGGGCCACGAGGTCGAGCTGTCGATGCAGTACAACGACGGTTACGACGAGCAGGTGCTGTGCTTCGCCAACAACATCCGCAACCGCGACGGCGGCACCCACCTCGAAGGCTTCAAGAGCGCGCTCACGCGCGAGTTCAACGCCTACGCCAAGACCTCCAACCTGGTCAAGGGCGAGAAGCCGCCGAGCGGCGAGGACCTGCGCGAAGGGCTGTGCGCGATCATCTCGGTCAAGCTCATGGAGCCCAAGTTCAGCGGCCAGACCAAGGACAAGCTGATCAACATCGAGATCGCCGGCATCGTCCAGAACCTGCTCGGCGTGGCGATCAAGGAATATTGCGAGGAGAACCCCAAGGTCGCCAAGTCGCTCATCCTCAAGGCCTGCGCGGCAATGGACGCGCGCGAGGCGGCGCGCAAGGCGCGCGATCTGGCGCGCAAAAACCGCAAATCGATGCTCAACAACGCCGGCATGCCCGACAAGCTGCGTGACTGCCAGAGCCGCAATGTCGCCGAGACCGAGATCTTCCTGGTCGAGGGCGATTCCGCCGGCGGCTCGGCCAAGCGCGGCAGCAACGCCTTCTTCCAGGCCATCCTGCCGCTCAAGGGCAAGATCATCAATGTCGAGAAGGCGCGCATCGACAAGGTCATGGGCCATTCCGAGATCTCGGCGATGATCCAGGCGCTGGGCACCGGCATCGGCGAAGAGTTCAACCGCGAGGGCCTGCGTTACGGCAAGATCGTGGTCATGACCGACGCCGATGTCGACGGCTCGCACATCCGCACCCTGCTGCTGACCTTCTTCTTCCGCCACATGCACCAGCTGGTCGAGCACGGCAACGTCTACGTCGCCCAGCCGCCGACTACAAGGTCACCCGCGGCAAGAGCGTGGAGTACGTCTTCAACGAGAAGCTGCTCAACGCCGAGGTGCTGCGCCTCGGCTTCGAAGGCGCCACCCTGGTCGACCGCTCCGGGCCGCGCGAACGCGAGATCCGCGGGCCGGCGCTGAGCGCGCTGCTCGAGGTGCTGCAGGAGTTCGACGACCACGAGTACGTGCTCTCGCTCAAGGGCCTGACCATCGACGAGTTCCTCGTGCTGCGCAGCGGCGACGGGCGCCTGCCGCTGTTCCGCGCGCGCATCGGCGAGGCGGTGCGCTACCTCTACAGCGAGGCCGAGCTCGACGCCCTGCTCGGGCGCGAGGCCGGCGCGGTCGCACCCGCGGCAGTCGCCGCAGTCGCCGCGGTCGCGCCGCCGACGGCGGATGCGGCGCCGGGCGAGGCGCCGGGCGAGGCGCCGATCCTGCCCGAGATCATCGAGTTCAGCGAGGGCGAGGCGCTCGAGCGCAGCCTCGACCGCCTGCGCGTGCACGGCTTCAACCCCGAGTTCATCGTCGACGGGCCGGGCCGGCTCATCCCCTTCCGCCTCTACGACGCCAAGGAGGACGTCGCGCTCACCCAGCTGCGCGCGGTGGTGCCGACGATCAAGCGCTTCGGCCAGCGCGGCATCGACATCCAGCGCTACAAGGGCCTCGGCGAGATGAACCCCGAGGAGCTGTGGGAGACCACCATGGACCCCACCCGCCGCTCGCTCCTGCGCGTCAATCTCAGCGACGCAATCGAGGCGGAGCGCATGTTCGCCACCCTGATGGGCAACGACGTCAGCATCCGCCGCGACTTCATCGAGCGCTACGCGCTCTCGGTGGCCAAGCGCATCGACGTCTGAGCTGCGCGCCCAGCCCGCCCAGCTCAGCTCAGATCAGCTTAGCTGATCCAGCCGCCACCCAGGCACAGTTCATCGCGCAGGTCGTAGGCGACGCAGGCCTGGCCCCGGCTCGGGCGCTCGTGCGCGCCGTGAAAGCGCACCAGCGCGCCGTCCGCCGCATCCGTCAGCGGCAGGATGGTGGCTGGCACGGCGGCAGCGCGGTAGCGCGTGCGCACGCGGCACTCCAATCCGCGCGGCGGCAGCGCGCCGAGGTGCCAGGTGCAAGCGCGCAGGCGCACCTCCTCGACCAGCAGCAGGGCGCGCTCGCCCAGCACCACGGTGTTGGCCTTAAGGTCGAGGTCGACCACGTAGAGCGGTTCGTGCCAGGC